>JAHDGP010000041.1:2404-18115 GCA_020627525.1 Bacteroidota bacterium | reverse complement strand
GTTCTAACATCCTCTAACTCCTGAACTGCCTCTAACTCCTCACGTTGTTTCTCTGCTTGCTCTAAATCAGTTGAATCGATATTACTCGTTTCTTGATGTATAAAATAACTTTGATCAGAGCTTGTGTTAATATTATTGTTTACGAAATTGGATTCTTCAAAGTTTGCATTTTCATCAATTGATTCTGAATCAATTTCTTCTACAACATCCTTTTCTAGAGGAATATCTCGAAATTCCGCCCTTTTAGAAAAAGCAGGCTTCACATTTTCTTTTTGAACATTTAGTATAGCGGATCTGTCAATGACTGCTGTTTTCACCTCCACATCCGTCATATCTCCAGTTGTCTCCCAATAATCTGTGGTAACTTGATGATAATATGCTTCGGGGTTGTTTTCAAGTAATTTTTTGTATAATAGATGTCTATCATTAACACTACTTGCAACATCGTGCAGGATTGTTTCGGAAGCCGTTTTATTATCCTTTTGGGCCTTTTTAGCCAGCAACATTTTCAGCATTTTAAAATGCGGAAATTGCATAGATAATGAATTCAACTGGTCAAAGGTATATTGATCCAGAAGATTTTCATCTTTTAGAAGATTAACTAAAGTTTGTTTGTCCATAACCTTTTACCAATTTACAAGGGCTTTATTGAAAATATCATCCACCAATTGTTGGGAGATATCGTCAATCAAGTCATCCTCTATATCCTTAAGGTTTGTATTTTTATCAAAATCTTGAAAACGAGAAAAGGATTGCGACCATTCCTCCTCTTTCAAGGTATTTTTATATTTTACTTGCACAGCTATCGTCAAACGATTCAAACCAGCAATATCATCTCCACCTGAAGCCACAGGTGTAACATTATATGAACTAATACTACCAGAAAAATTTAAATGTGCTTCTTCTTGTTGTAGCAATTCCAGACCTGTTTCGTTTACAAACTTATCCTGCAATTTTTCAGTAAATATTTGGCTCAATATTGGCGCAACAATTTGGGCATTATTAGGAAAATATTCAATATTTACCGTCTTAGTCCCAGGCTCAATTGAGGCACCACTAAAACTGTAAATGCCGCAAGATTGAGTAATTGTTCCCGCTAATATAAAAAGCATTGTGAACAATTTCATTAAACGAGTGGTCATTCTATAATTTGATATTCTTTTATTTTTCTATAAAGTGTTCTTTCCGAAATTCCTAAATCCGTTGCAGCACGCTTTCTATTCCCCTTATGCTTTTTTAATGCTGTTTGGATTAATTCTTTTTCTTTGTCGGAAATAGACAAAGATTCCTCTACAATTTCCGCACTTTCGTCTGACGAACCAAAATTATTGCTTGTTGGTCTGGTACTCAAAACTATTGGTACATTCATAGAGTTTTCATCCTGCACAACATAGCGTTGCCCCGATGCAGTTAAAGACTGCTGCGGAATTACTTCATTAAAAATGCCGCTTTGGTTAATTTCATCGCTTGAAATAGCGCCCCTTTGAGCCAATTGCAACATAAACTGTTTCATTTCAGTTATGTCTTTACGCATATCAAACAATAGCTTATACATGAGCTCTCGCTCTGAAAGCCCCATTTTATCTTCCCCATTCAATGCATCACTTGCCAAAATCGGCAAATTGTTTTTTTGCAGATTACCAGAAGGCATAAATTGGACAAATTCTTCAACATCCACCAATTTGTCTTTCGCCAAAACGGATATTTGTTCAGATATATTTTTAAGCTCCCTAATATTCCCTGGCCAATAATAATTTTGTAAAATTTGCTTGGCTTCCTCTGTCAGTGTAATAAGATTGCTCTTGTGTTTTTCTGATAAATCTGTAGTAAATTTTCTAAACAATAAATAAATGTCCTCTTTTCTTTCTCGCAAAGGCGGAACAAATATTGGAACAGTATTTAGTCTGTAAAATAAGTCTTCTCTAAATTTTCCAGCTTTAATGGCTTTTCCCAAATCTACATTGGTTGCGGCAATTATTCGAACATCTGTTTTTTGAATTTTAGAAGAGCCCACCTTAATGTATTCGCCAGACTCCAAAACCCGCAACAATCGGGATTGAGTTGCCAAAGGCATTTCACCAATTTCATCTAAAAAAATAGTACCGCCATTGGTATGTTCAAAATATCCTGTTCTTTTGTCGGATGCTCCTGTAAAAGCGCCCTTTTCGTGACCGAACAGTTCTGAGTCAATGGTTCCTTCCGGAATTGCTCCACAGTTTATAGCAATAAAATTATTGTGTTTTCTCAAACTCAACTGATGGATGATTTTTGAGAACACTTCTTTTCCAACACCACTTTCCCCTGTAATAAGAACAGTCAGATCTGTAGGAGATACCTGCACTGCACGCTCAAGCGCACGATTGTATTGTTCGGAATTTCCGATGATACTAAATCGTCTTTTTAGAGCTTGTAATTCAACCATATTTATCTACAGCACAACAATTTCGTGTGCATTTATTATTTAACTATTTTTCCAAACAAACTAGCGGAGGTACATTTTGTAACTTCAACAAAAACGTAATCTCCTGGCTTTGCATTCATTTTCGGAAAGATAATCATTTTATTTTGATCATTTCTTCCACAAAGATCATCTGCGGATTTTTTTGATTCTTTCTCAACCAATACTTTAAAAACTTTCCCGATGTCTGCTTTATTGCTTTTATGCGACGCTTCTGCCTGAACTTTTATAATTTCAGCCAATCTTCGCTTCTTATCAGCGTGAGGAACATCATCTTTGTATTTTCTTGCCGCTAATGTACCAGGTCTTTCTGAATAAAAATACATATAAGCCATATCAAAACAAACCTCTTCTAATAAAGACAGCGTATCTTGATGTTCTTCTTCCGTTTCCGAGCAAAAGCCCGCAATTACATCCGTTGAAATACCACAATCGGGAATAATTTTTCTAATGGTATCTACCCTTTCCAAAAACCATTCTCTGTCGTAAGTACGGTTCATTAATTCTAAAACACGCGAATTTCCAGATTGGATTGGCAGGTGAATGTATTTACAAATATTGTCATACTTTGCAATGGCATAAATGACATCATTGGTAATGTCTTTGGGGTGAGAAGTTGAAAACCTAACTCTTAAATCTGGATGGATTTCAGCCACCATTACCAATAATTCAGCAAAACTTACTGTTTTTTCTGTTTCTGGGTTTTTCCATTTATAAGAATCCACATTTTGCCCTAGTAAAGTAATTTCTTTATGTCCAGCCTCAAACAATTCTCTGGATTCAGCTACAATCGAAAAAGCGTTTCTACTTCTTTCACGCCCTCTTGTGAATGGCACCACGCAAAAAGAACACATATTGTCACAACCCCTCATGATCGAAACAAATCCAGTAACGCCGTTTGTATCCAATCTAACGGGATTTATATCGGCGTAGGTTTCTTCTCGTGAAAGCAATACATTGACCGCTTTTTGACCAGTTGTGGCAGAGCCTACCAGGTTTGGAAGATCTCTATAAGCATCCGGACCGCAAACAATGTCAACCAGTTTTTCTTGCTCTAACAAATCTTTTTTCAGTCTCTCAGCCATACAACCGAGCACACCGATTAACGTATTTTTCTTGCGTCTTTTAAGTTTTGTAAAATCTTTCAGGCGATTGCGAATACGTTCTTCTGCTTTCTCTCTGATCGAACAAGTATTTAACAAAATTAAATCAGCTTCGTCAGCAATTTTAGTATTGGTAAATCCATCTTCCATTAAAATTGAAGCAACTACTTCAGTATCGCTAAAATTCATTGCACAACCATAGCTTTCAATGTAAAACTTTTTGCCTGAATGCATCTGATCAAGCACTGGATTCTCCATTGTCAATACCTCTCCTTGTCGAGCTTCTTCAAGAGGTGTATTTAAATCTTTTCTATCTAGCGAATTCAATATTCTATTGTTTTTTTAGTTAAGGGAGACAGAATTTTACAATTAAATAAGTATTTGACTTACTTACATTGAGTTCCGATTCCCTAAATTGCTTTAATCAAAAAGCATCAATTTACCACAAAAATAACGTTTTTTTGTGGAAGGCGCATTTCGTATATATTATAATAATAATTTAACATTCAAAAAGGACCATAAAAGTAAGTGGTAAGATCAAATTAACACAGATAAATAACTTTCACAAAAAACTGATTATCAAAACTTTGAATTATTTTTTGACGGTTATTATATTGGTCTTATCACTTGGTGTTTAAAATCACACAACTAGACATTTTGGAGAAACAAACAACACATAAATATTTAACTATTAGCTCCAGAGGAGCTTTTGGATATATTGTTTGTTTGTCACTGATTTTTAAAATGGCTAGTTGTATGATTTAAAATAAAAAAAACACCAATCAGCTTTGCTGATTGGTGTTTTAGCTTTGTTTTACTTTAAGTTAAATAAAAATGCCTTTTGTAAAGATTATTTACCACCACTAGTAGCATTTTTAACCTTATCTCCTACTTTTTTAGCACCTTCGCCAACTTTCTGAGCACCAGTTTTAACGCCAGCCCCTACTTTTTGAGCACCAGTTTTAACACCAGAACCTACTTTTTGAGCACCAGTTTTAACACCAGAACCTACTTTTTGACCAGCTTTCTTAATACCTTGACCAGCATTTTGAATTCTGTCTTTCAAGTTTAGTTTCTTTCTTCCGTCTTGAACAGCTTGACCAGCATTTCCAGCCGCATTCTTAACAGCTTGTCCAGCGTTTCCAGCCGCATTTTTTACAGTACCAGCTGCGTTTCCTGCCGCATTGCCAACTTTTCCTGCTGCATTACTAGCTGCGTTTCCTACTTTTCCTGCTGCATTTTTAGTTGCATTAGAAGTTTTGTTGATAGCATCTTTGGTTGCATCTTTTGTAGTATCCCCTGAAGAACAAGCTGTAAATGCAAATAATCCAATGATTGATAATAAAAATAATAATTTTTTCATTTTGTAAAATTTAATGATATTGAGGACTTTATGTTTAGTTTAGTTAAATTTTTCACAGCAATCCCGCCCTCAAAGGTCTTTTTAAAGTGCAAATATGTCAAAAAAAACTTGTCAATAAAAGCAATATTTCTATTTTTTGCCTTTAAACAGTACTATTTATTGCATTTTAAGTTTAGAGTACCTTCTTTTATCTAGTAACTACTATTCATCGAATAAAATTTCAAACTGATATTTTTAACTAATTTGGAATGAAAACTCTACCTAAAAACTGGCTTTGTAACCCACTCGCAACCTTTCTATAGGAAGAAGGCACCTAATAACAAAAGAAAATGATTTTTCCAAGAGTTTTATCTAAAAAATTTAATTTACAATAAAATATTGCCTAATAACCACCACATCCATCAGAATACACATCAAATGCAGCTCCTTGTTTTACCTCAAAACCAGGGAACAATTCAACACAGTTTGCCGCATCATATATTATAGAGTCTCCTTCTATGGTATTGTATCCATATATATTATTATTGGTTTCAAAGTGTTTAGTTGTATTGTCAATTTTGGCAAAGAAATAACGGTTTTGTGGACAGATACAATCTACCTCTTCTATTTTCACATCATCAAAATATACTTTGTGCGCTATATAATTGCCTACTCCAAAATTTAAATATCCATTAAAAACATCAACATTGCCCATTGTAAACTCGTGCGAATAATAGGTTGGAACAGTGGTTATTGCTTGACTGGTATAATACTGACTGCCTTCATTGTTGTCATTAACATAAACAGATACTAAACGATCATCTTCGGCATAAGCTTTGTAACTGATTCTGTAAGTTTTATTTTTCCCAAGTACTAATCCTCTCTGTCGCAAGCTAACATGCCATTGAGAGGAGCCAATGGTTTGAATATCTATTTCCGCGCTTCCATTAAAAAAGTTAAATCCAGCATCGGCGGAGGAGTGAATATAACCAGTCCACCCAAAATTAGATTCATCAAAATTACCATTGTTTAATTTATTGCATTCAATACAAGATCCATCTATCCACGGAAACAAATCCATGTAAAAGGCTCTTGGATTGTAATTTGGGTCAGCTAAAGAACCTTCTTTTGTAATTACAATTTCATGGTTATTGATAAAAGTAACACCTTCGTACTGTCTAAAAGGAATTAGAAAGCTGGTGACCGTTCCGTTGAAAAAGTCATCGCCTTCAAAACAGGAAAAAACCCAAATTCTTTCATAGGTAAGTAATACTAATTTCTTTTTGTCAGGGCTCAAGTCTGCGCCAGTTACTTTAAAGTGTGTTGGATCTTCTCCTGGCATCACAACTTGATGAGCATCTTGATATGTTGCTGTATATTTTCCCCCACCCAACAAAGGTGTATCTGGAATTTTATAACAATAAGTATAATTATCGTCAAGAGAAGGATCGCGAACAGTGCTGACTGTTTTTGTAAAAATGTATAGGGCTCCATTGAAATGAACCATCGCCTCTGAGTCCAAAACTCCATTAGTTGGGTAAATATATTCAATAATTTCGGAAGATGGAGCTGTTCCAGAGTAGTTGTTTGGGTTTGGAATTTTAACAACTTGTAAAGGAGGATTATTGACGCTGACATTGTGAACGAAGTTTCCAAAATCGCCTAAATAAACATTGTTTAAATCATCAGTTGCCATATCTTCCCAATCAATGAAGGGAACTCCAACATCTATGGTTTTGATTATATTGCCAACAGCGTTCAGTCTGAAATTGTAAATATTTTCAGGATTGCCTGCATCGTTGTGTGTCCAGTATTCGTAATGTCCGCTAGTTGGATTGTATACAACATTTACACCTGACGGTTCGGAAGTAATGTCATCCATCCAATCAATTACTTTTGGCTGAAATACTGTTTGAGAAATGGCATAATTACAAATTAAAAAGACACATATATAATATATTTTCTGACATTTCATTTTTAAAAATAAAGAAATATATTGTAAATGCATAGAACTAGTTTAGAATTGAGGATATATATATGAGATGTATTTTTAAGGCAAATGAAGCTCATATATTTAAATTCATCAATTCTAAACTAGTTCATAGCTACTAAATGAATGCTAAAGGGCTTTCTCATAAAAACGATAAGTAAATGTGCAAGTTCTCTGAGGTTGGTATTTGATCAAAAGCTAACATAATTTGATTGCTCTGCAATCATTTTAAAAAGGATCACAGCGTGATCCTATTATGTTAGTGAGAAATAAATGTTCAATTTTATTGATCTTGTAAAGATCACACTAATTTTAAGTGCATTAAACTCCAATTAAATCATTACAATTTTTTATGAGAAAACCCTAATGAATTCTAAAGCCTATAATTGCTTTTTTAACAATCTACAATGTTTTATAGTAACTATATCAAATTCATTTTTCTAAGTACTTAATAAAGTGGTTTTATCATAAATTTTTTTCAAAGAATACCAATGTTAGCCCTGGTTTAAAGCCCAACTTTCTATTCAAATCAAACATGGGACTACCTTTTACAGTACGCGTTTGGATAGCATTTGCACCATAAAGTTTTGCGAAGGCTATAGTTTTGAGCTTAAGTGCCGTTGCAATTCCGTGGCGGCGATAAGATTGCAGAATTCTGGTGGTCCCTACATAGAGTAAATCTTTCTGAACAAGGTCAGGCCACAACGAACTTATTCCCACATAATTACCATTGTCAATAGCCACAAAATGAGCGTCAGCCAGGAAGTTTTTATTTTTAAACATTTTGATGTACTCATCAAATTCAAAATGCTCGTACTCATTTGCGTTGCGAATTTCTTTTTCAATGGTCGTATCTAAATCATAAAACTTTTGCATCCAGTTGGAATCGTACGTCTTAAGTTTTTGCAGGTCGACAATTTCAATACCAGATGTTTCTACTCTCTCTGCATATCCAGCAAAAAGATCAAAATCAAAGTGCGAGATAGCGAGCTCCAAATAGCGTTTTGGTCTCTTGTTGTCTTGGAAGCCTTTCTGTTGGAATAATTTGATAAGTGAGACATCGTCCTCTCGTATCTCAGTCTTCAAAGCAACAGGATTCTTATCAGCCAAATCTGTGATCATGTGATTGTAGAATGGTTCACCAAATCCGTGGTCTTTAAACTCCTTATCAATGTAAAGTTTGATGAAATATTTTCCAGGTTTCTTCTTCAAACCCCGCTTATTGATAAATCCGACAGCGACAATCTGTTTACCGTTTTCAATCTCTATCTCCCCAACATAACGTCGGTTCAGAATATTTGAATTTCGTTTATTGTCGATGTGTTTCCAAGTGTCAATTGTTGTTGGATTATTAGGCCAGTCATGGTTGACTAATTTCACCAATGCCTTATAGTCAAGGTCAGTGGGTTCGAATGATCGTATTTTAAAGTTTGCTATATCTATTTGCATTATCGTCGGAGTATTTTTTGACTACAGTATTTTTCATACAACTAGACATTTTTAAAAATCAGTGACAAAAAAAACAACACTTATTCTATAATTAATGAATTCATTATCTGCTGTGTTTCTTCTTCTTCTATTTCTCCCATAATCATCAAATAGATAGGTGTTTTGTCTTTTAAAAAAATGTGTATGTAATTTCTCGTTTTTTGCTTCTGCCAAATTTGAGAATTGTCATCGGCAGGATTGTATTTTAAATAGATATATGCTCTTAAACCCGTTGGAGCTTCTTTGATTTCAGACTTCACACTTTTCCACACATTCTGGTATTGTTTGATGGTGTTATTATAAAATAAGTCAACATTATCAAAAGTATCTTCTCCAAAAGCCAATTGAATGACTACCTCTTTTTCAACTCCGATTCCTTTCAACATTTCTCTGGCTTGGTCTAATTCTTCTAGACTCATTTCTACCATATTGGGTCTATTCTTAAAATTGTAAATGCTTTTGTTAAAAGAAACATTGTTCATTTTGCTTGTATCTGTTAATATTGTTGTCAACCCATCCACCTCGATTTTAGGAGCTGATAAATATCCAGAATTTTGGGGAAGAAAAGTGTATTTAAAGCCTTTAAGTGTCACCTGAAAGTTTAGTGGAATATTTCTATAAATGATAATAGGAAGCGTTGTATTCTGTTGTTTTTCCATTGCTTCAAATTCTGACTCTTCTTCTATAAATGCTTGCAGTTCGGCCCCCTTTAATTCATCTACCAATACTGAGAGATGTGGAAAATTATCAAAATCTAAATTTTCAATTGCCTTTTTCATGTCTCCCGATTCATAAGATTGACTTATATCTAAAATAAGCTCAAGTGAAGGGTTAACAATGTAGCTGTCTATCAGATCATATCTTTTATTTTTATAATAGGGAGAGTATTGAATACCATTTAAGACATGTTGAAAAAATTGATTTTGTATTTTTCTATCTTTTTTAATTTGTGGAAATTTTTCGTCTATTACTTTTTGAATGTGGTCATAACTTAATTGGGTTCTTATATAAGAAGAGCGCGCTGCAAGTAATTTAATTGTTTCATCACAACAACCCCATTTATCAAGGATTCTGTCAACAAGCATCTCTTCACCATCTATATCTATGTGATCAAGGTCGAGATTTCTATATAAGCGGAGATGGGTATCTATGTATTTTTTGTTGGCTTCGACAAGGGCTGGAGCCGCACAAAAGCCAAGGGGGTTTTCGTCCATCCAAAGCGCATACTCAAACTCTCCAATAGCTTCAGTATGTTGGATGATTTTTTGTACAAATTGGTAAATGAGTTCTTGTAAATCTTCGTGTTGAGCCGCAGCGTAAAAAAAAGGAAAAGTACTCCATTCCCAATTATTTTCGAGGTTGTGCGGTTGGAACTCATCATTTTCCATTTTACCAAATAAAAACCTAGTGTTTCCATATTGTTTTTCGTCCTCCAAAAATATTTTATCAAAATCTTTGATGAGCCAATTTAATTGTTCTTCAATAGCTTGTTTGTCATTGAGGTCAATGATAATATCTTTCATAAAAATTAAATATTTTTGATCCACTTCGTCAAAAGTACTAACTGTAGTTTTCCTCTAATTTCGCTATATTAAGACGATATTATTAGCTCAGACAAGGCAGAAAAAACGATATTATGTCGTAGCATAATGAGTTCTTTTCAAACACAAAACAAGTACTAATACCCTCCATTGTATTTTCTCAAGAACCACTCAAGAGCAAGGAACGATAAAATGATAAAGAACAGCCATTTCAAGTTGATGACTGGTTCTGATTTATAGGTGTGGTAAAGAACTGGCGTTACTTCATCACGCTTCAATATTTTTTGAGCCAAACCAGCAATATTGTTAGATTTAATCATTTCACCGTTATAATTTTCAGCCAATAATTTAAGCATATTGTGATCAGCCGTGGTTTGAACAGTTTCCAGTTTAAGCTCACGTATGGTAAAGCTTCCTGCTGATTTTAGCTCTTTGCCGTTGTATGTGGTTTTTCCGCTGAATTGATAGTCACCAATTGGCAATTTACCTGCATCCAATGTGTAGGCATTTGCTGTTTTAGTAAAATTAAAATTGTACTCTTTTCCTTCATCATTTACCACTCTTATATTGGCTTCAGGTTCATTTATCAACTCATAAGAATCGTTGTACAATTCTGCATCGAAGCTTATGTTTTCATTTTCGTTGTAAATGTTTTTAGGAATATTAATTTTAAACTGACGTTTATCGTTTTTAACGGCTAAATACTGAACAGATTTAGAGATAATTTCATTGAATGCATCAAAGTTTTTATTTTTCAAATAATCAAACATTCTCCATCGCCAAATGCCTTCACCTGTCAATACTGCTGTTTTATAATTATTGGCTTGTTCCATTGCAAATAATGGATAATCAGTATCAATATTGCCTATTTTTTGATTGAAAAAAGTTTGTGCTGTCGGTGATACTGAGTAATCTCCATAAGGCGATTTTAAAGGTGGGAAGTCTTCTATTAATTCACTATAAGATTTATCAAAAGTAAAAAGATTGAAGGCTCCACTAACCAGTGATTGCACATCATTTACTGCACCA
Source organism: Bacteroidota bacterium (assembly GCA_020627525.1). GTDB lineage: Bacteria > Bacteroidota > Bacteroidia > Chitinophagales > UBA2359 > JAHDGP01. The sequence goes on along the minus strand of JAHDGP010000041.1, from coordinate 7,164 downwards.
CTAGCACCCGAAACTTTTACAATACTTTGTATTTTGCTAAGGTCATTAACATTCGTCTGTCCTGAAACTATGAACCACGAAGGAATACTCTTTTGTTTTAGTTTATCATAAAGAGCCGTAATACTCTTATTTACAGCCGGTAAACCGTGGAAAATCACAAGGTTGACTTCATTGATATTTCCATCAAATTTGTCTATATATTTTACAGTCGCCTCGTAATTTTTATTGTGTTCAATTGCTTGTTTCAAAGCAGTCAAATCGGGATGAGCACTATTTGCAAGCAGCAGAATTTTTTGTTTTCCTTCTAAAACCTCCACATATATCTTTTGAATATTGTTGGCAGTACTCAATTCATCTTCAATTTGAGAAACAGAAATGGTGTATTGTTGAACGCCTTTTGCCTTAGCATCCAAAATAACTTCTTCAGAAACAAAAAATCTTTCTTTATCAATGTTTATTGGCTTAGAATACAACTTATTTGAAGTGCCTTTTCCGCCATAAACGTTTAAAACGGTTCGACTACCCTTTGCATTAAAAGCTGAAACATCTGCTCTAATCGTAAATTTATCATCTTTGTAAGCAATGGAATTGTGCAGAACTTTGTCTATTTTAATATCTCTCGCTGGTGTTGTATCTCCAAGTGCAACTGTGTAGACAGGTACATCCATCTTAATGCTGGAGTAAGCAGGATTGCTTCCTTCATTGTAAATACCGTCTGTTGCCAAAATAATCGCTCCTACATTTTGATAGCTGAAACGATTGTGAATATCTTCTAAAGTACTAGAGATATTTGTAACCTTTCCAGTATAATCAGGAACGGTTTTATCAATTATTTTATCCTCAAAAAGAAATTGTTTTATTTCTACCTCATCGCCAAATTCATCAATTAGCTGTTGTATTTGTTGAGACAATTTAGAAGAGTCTCCTTCCAGAAAAGCGTTTTTTACGGATTCCGTATTGTCTTGCGCTATGACAATGTAAGGTTTTTGGACCTGTTCAAACTTCTTTTTCAATAGTGGCCCCAACAAAAGCAAAGCTATTGAGGAAACACCCAAAAATCTAAGCAATGCCATAAAAGGCAAAAATCGCTTTTGAGTTTTTGAAGCATCTTTAAAAGATCGGTCTCTTAGGTACAATACCAATGCATAAACTAGTCCAAGTACAAGACATAGAGCAGTAAACCAAATTGGATATTGAAGGGTAAGCGTTGAGTTCATCAATAGTATTTGTCTGTGTTTCTAAACGTTTAATAGCAAAAATTGTCCCGAAAGAAAGCAAATTTTGTTAATTTTTAACAATTTAAACCTCCACAGACACTGATTGTTTGCCCAGTGATGTAGACTGATAAATCGGAAGCAAGATACAATGCAAGATTCGCCACATCGTCACCTGTCCCCATTCGCTTCATTGGGATACTGTTTTGGTACAGTTCTCGTGTTTTTTCATCGAGTTCTGCTGTCATATCTGTTTCTATAAAACCAGGCGCGATGACATTGCAACGAATGTTTCTCGAACCCATTTCTTTGGCGATAGATTTACTGAATCCAATGATCCCTGCCTTGGAAGCAGCATAGTTTGCTTGCCCCGCCTGTCCAGTTATCCCTACAATCGAACTTAAGTTGATGATGGAACCGCTTCTCTGTTTCATCATCGGTCTTAGTAACTGTTTGGTTAGGTTGAAAACAGATTTTAGATTGTTTTGGATAACAACATCCCAATCTTCTTCTTTCATTCTGAGCATCAAACCGTCTCTTGTCACTCCTGCATTGTTGACCAAAATATCAATTTGTGGAAATATCTCCAAAACTTGTTTCACCAATTCTTCTGAAGCTGAAAAAGAACTCGCATCAGATTGAAAGCCTTTGGCTGTTACGCCCAATTCTGTTAATTCTGCTTCTAAAGATTTTGCCAAATCTACAGAAGATCTGTAGGTAAATGCAATGTTTGCTCCTTCTTGGGCAAATTTTAACGCAATCGCTTTACCGATGCCACGTGTAGCACCTGTGATCAAAGCTATTTTTCCTTCTAACATTTTCATTGTTGCGAAAATAGGATAAGTAGCTGAACAAATGTAATCAAATGCTTTATAAATTGACAACCTTTACAGCCAGTCTATCAAAATGTTGTGCTTGGTTGAATGGGCAACACAAATTTGCTGCTTGGAAATCAGTAAAAATTATTTGTAAAAGGTGCTTGTGAAACTACTCGCGAAACTACTCGCAACCTTCCTATAGGAAGAAGGCTCCTTCTGCAAAAAATATTCGACATCTCCTAATTTTTTGCTCTATTTTTTATTTAGCTCAAATTCTTGAGCGGAAAGACCACTCAAATTCAAAGCGCGCCACTTCGTCGTTGTCTTTGTCGTAGCCGATGGATTGGAGCGTAGCTTTTTCCCACTCGCCAGAGGTGTTGGTTTTTCGAACGGCTTGATATATTTTTTGTTGATCTTTGCAGACAAAACGGATTCTGCCTTTGGCTTTTTTGCTATAACTTGCGCTCAGACTGGTAACCAACATAGATGTTTTTTTCTCTGCGTTGTGGATAGCTACACGCGAGGGTAAGCCCGTTGAGAGTTCGGCTGCCATAGCGAGGACGGCGAAATACATTGAATTGAAAGGATTTTTATTTAACCATTTATAAGGAACAGAAATTATACATTCATTGGCTGATAAAGCGTCTACTGTTAGACCTGTAAAAAATGCCAATGGCAACTTTGCCAATAAGAACAACTTGTACTTTAAGCCTGAATTGGCTTGATCTAAAAACTCCTTGCTGTTCGGATTTAACTCAAATAAATCTATATGCTCTTGATGTAAATTACTCTGGACCATTTCCTATATTATTCTTTAGATTGATTCAAATATACGTTATTACGTTCAATAAGTATTTCTTTGAAAGATTTTTGAGATATTTTACTTTCCAACCAAGCATCTAAATTGAAAAACCCACTAAATTTCTCCTCTTCTGGGTCTTGAAGGATGACAGCAATGTCTCTTCTTAATCCAGCAAAATACTTGGTAAATGTTTCTTTATTAGTATTTTCAGTAGCTAAACGACGGAAAAAAGAAATCAGTCTTTCTTCTACTTTGACACGATGCTCTTTTTGTAACAATATTCTATAAAGCGAGCGGACTTTAGATTCAAGTAAAATGTAATTGCCTAATTCAAACTGAATGATCAACTCTTGAATTCTAATCCATGAAGTTAAATCTGAACGAAAATTAAAGTTGGGAATTTCTAATGCTTTGTTCAGCCAATGCAAAGCTTCGTCAAATTTCTCATGAATCAATAAATTATAAGAGACTAGATAAAACATAGCGGGTTTGTGAATGGTTGACAGTTTAGATTCATATTTCGGCAATTCCTTTATAAAAGATTTATAATAATCCATTCCGTTTTCAATCCTGCTCAGCGCAGTACACATAGTTAGTTCTATTGTATATGTATATTGAAACACTCTCAACCGCTCTAAAAAGTCGTTTGTTTTGAGCGACCTTAATTTTGCAATATATTTTTCACAATTTTCAATTTCATTTAAATTCATACACTGAATGATATGATTGTAAATCATATCTATGTATCCCAAAATATCTTCACCAAATATCTCCGGGTATTCCTCTGCCAAGTCAATCATTTTTTGAGAATAGGTCATAGCAGACTGCGTATCTTGTCTCATAAAATGATAAATAAAATGCGCTCGATAATAGCTCCTCAATGCATTTACTGTCAAACAATTATCAGGATCTTGAAGAGCAGGTGTTTCAAACAATCCTTCTAATTCCTCCACTTCCTCTCTGTACCCTACATATCCAATTCTTAAATGGGCAAAATATGTTTTCTTAGCGGCTCTTCTGTAAAAAATATCATTGGTTAGCTTTTCATTCAATTCATTTTCTTCAACAAACAAATCGTCAAAAGCTTTTTTAATCTTTTCTAAATCTGATTCATCAATTACAACTCTTTCGTAAATTTTATTGATCTCGTATATATAGTGTAGTCTTTCGTGTTTATAGGATAAATTTTTTGCCTTTTTAAGAATTTTTTCAGCTTGTTTAAATAAGGCTTTATCACACAAAACTTTGGCTTGGTTGATCAAGCTACTTATTTCATATTCTACCCCACCATTATAGGTTTCGATACTTTTAAGTACCAATTTGTATAAATAATTCTTTGCAACCGAAAACTGCTTTGTAAAAGGTTCATCCTTAAATTGAGCTTTTATAGCTAATTCATCAAAATCCTCCTGTTTATCAATTGCATCAAATAGTTTTATATAGTTTGCATCAGTCTTTCCATGCAAACCTGCCATTCGCTTAAAATATCTCTTCTCAGATGGATTTAAGGATTTAATTAAGAAAAAAAGGAATTCGGACTGCTTCAAATGTTAAAATTTATTAATATATTCAAAATTATCTCAGGCTCTAAATCAGTTAGATTACTAAGTTTTAAATTATTCAATAATAAGCAAATAAAATTGATTTTCATAGTTTCAGTCCTATAAAAAAGCAAGTTATAAATCTAATTTTTTATAAAAATTTGTTTTGATATTAATAATATTTGTGCGATATTTGAAGTATAATTAGGAAGAAGCCCTAATTTAAAAGTAAAAATATTACGATTTAGGTATCTAGATAAGCGGAACGTCAATTTAGAAATGGGGTATTTCTATTTAATTGATTGCTGGGAACATATAAATTATTCCGTTCAGTCCAGGTATCTTTTTTTTTACACTTCTTTCAACCTATCCACCCCAAAACATT
>JAHDGP010000041.1:0-2394 GCA_020627525.1 Bacteroidota bacterium | reverse complement strand
CATATAAATTTATTCTGTTTATTCTAGGTACCTTTTTTTTATGCCATCCAGTCAAGTACATTCTCAATCAAATTATTTACCGCTTTTGAAGGATCATTGCTAAAATGACCTGTTGATCTATTAGCTAAAATAACGCTTAATGACAATGCTTTGTGTCCTAAAACATTTGCCATTCCGTAAATTCCAGCTGTTTCCATTTCAAAATTTGTGAATCTGATGTCTCCACTTATTTTAGTTGATTGTAAGTTATCTATAAAGCCAGCATTTTTGGGCTTTAATCTAAGTGAGCGGTTTTGTGGTCCATAAAAACCAGTGCAGGTTACAGTAATGCCTTTTGTAAAATTTTCTGGCAACGAATCTAGTAAAGATTGATTTCCAGAAAAAACGTAGGAAGGAAAGTCTGAAAATTTGCTAATTATGCTTTGAATTTCTTTTTCAATTTCATTGGATTCTGGACATTCATAGTAGTGCATTAATCCATCCATTCCAACAGCATAAGCACTTGCAACAAAAGAATCAACAGGAATATCGCTTTGTAAGCCCCCTGTTGTACCAATTCTAATAAATGTAAGTTGCTTAAAATTGTCATTTATCGTTCTTGTTTTGAAATCAATATTGGCCAATGCATCCAATTCATTAAAAACAATGTCAATATTATCCGTTCCGATACCTGTAGAAATTACGGTTAACCTTTTCCCTTTGTAAATTCCTGTAGTAGTCGCAAACTCTCTTTTAGATTTTTCTAATTGAATTTCATCAAAATGTTTGGTAATGGATTTTATTCTTTCAGGATCTCCTACTGTTATAATTGTATCGGCTATATCTTCTGGTAGAATATTTAAGTGATATATACTTCCATCATTGTTTAAAATCAACTCTGATTCAGCAATTGGCGTCTTTTCGTGCATTTCTAATTTTGTTTTACAATTTTTTTAGTCCATTCTATTTCTTGACCGTTTTCGTTCAATCCTTTTACTGTTATAATGTACATGCCAGGATTAAAGCCAGCTGTTGGTAAATTCCAATAAAAATTAGTCTGTTCATTTGAATGATAAACGACAGTACCTTTAGCATCTGTAATTTGAACCCTATAAGATAACATTTTATCATTAAAAAGAAAATAAACATCATCTTCAACAAATGAATTTGAAACAGTATTATTCAAATTTATAGGATTTTCCAAAGGTTCACCACAATAATTAACTTCAACTTTTACAGAATCCGAAAACAACAACATTCCATCAGCATCTAACAAATCGAATTGATAATAGGTATTGTTATAAGGAGTTGCTGATAATGATTTTGACTCTGTACTCCCAATAATATTAGAACCAGTCCATCTGTATTTATTTTCACCCTCTAATAAAATTGAAGGATTAATGACAAGGGTATCCATCCAACACATGCTGACACTGTCTGGTAAATCAATGGGGACTGCTTCAATAAAACCTCTGTCAAATAAAATTTTGTAGACATCTCCTACTTGAGAACCGACGCAGGGCAAATTTTCAGATAACTCTAAAACATTCGATGCCGCTTCAGTCATATCGGTTTGGCTGGTACTTAAATATATGAGTTGTAACATCAATTTATCGGTGCATTCTTTGCCCAGTTGTTCCCAAATATCCATCATTGTTGCAGAAAATATTTGTGAATCTTGAAAGTAATTTCCAGTCAAGTCATCAGGATAAACAAAGTCGTTGTCAACAGTTCTTCCTTGCCAATATTCATTGTGTCCATCCCAAGAAAACATATCTCCCCAATTGAAATCATTTATTGATCGACCATAAGAAGTTGCAAAATAGTCGCCAATCGCCTCGTCTAATGCATTCCTTTCAGTTCCAGAGCCACTGTTCGTATTGGGCGAAGCGCAATTAGATAAACCGTGCCCATATTCATGAACAATCACATCCGCATCTTCGGCATCGTCTACTCCACCATCTCCCAAAATAATGCTTGGATTTGCTCCATAACGATAAAAAGAATTATCCTGATCAGTTCCGTGTGCATCAATTCTGATAGGTCTTGATGAGCATAGATCGGTAAAACCCAAACTTTGAATATACTTTTGGAAAGTTGTTATGTGGTATAAAACCATTACATCTTCAAAGCCGCTTTCGGACCTTGTAAAATCAAAATTGCCGTTGGTTGAGGTAGCAGGAATTTTATTTGGAGCTTCTAGATCCTCCACAGAAACAAAATCGTTTTTTAAAACATATTTGTTGTTTTCAAAAGTAAGGTCTAGTTGTACTTCTTGCCTTTCATTTGTCAATGCCTCGGTATCGGCATCATCGTTATCCAGATAAGCTCCTCCGTAGCTCGTTTGAGCAGTCGTTAAAGGATCAGGATTGAATACCATTCCTGTAGCTGTTGTATCATTTTCCAAAGGGCAAT
>JAHDGP010000442.1 GCA_020627525.1 Bacteroidota bacterium | reverse complement strand
ATGATTTTAAAACGAATAAGTTGCGGAAAGATGCTAAATGGAAATAGTGTTGGAAAAATATAAGTGAATGTTCTATTAAGCCAAATTTCCCTTATCTTTACCAAACACCAAATCATCCAAACAAATACATGATTCATTCCATTCAATTACATAACTTTTTCAGCTTTCAAAAAGCAAACATTGAACTACATCCGAATAACAATATTTTGGTGGGGATTAATGGTTCGGGTAAATCCAATCTATTTAAAGCCATTGAATTATTGAGAACGGCTGTGGTAGGCAATGCTCATGATACAGCTTTACGTGAATTAATCATCAATAAATGGGGTGGTTTTGATAGTGTGTTTTGTAAAGCAAGTCGAAACGAAAACGGACAAAGAAGTATCCAATTGCGTTTTATTTTTGATGCAAAAGTCTTGGCAGAGTTTGCTAATGGTTCTATGCAGTTGAAGGAAAATTTGTGTTATGAATTGACTTTACTTAGAAAAGCTGCTACAGATAATTATTCAGTAACAGAAAAAATAAGTAGCCTTTCTGGTGAGGTATATTTGTCATTTGCTAATGGAAGTGGTACGGTTCAAGAACATCAAAACAATGGAGAAAAGGTATTGATTCAATATGATGACTACCATCCACAGGAGTTGGTATTATCTCAAATTTCGGAGTTTGACAAGGAGCGTTATCCTGTTTTGGTCAGCTTAAAAAAAGCCATTCGAGATATTATTTTGTATCAGTATTTTGATACTAGTCCTAATAGTAAATTACGTAGTGCAATGAGTGCTAGTTCTGCTACGAAAAAGCTATTGCCAGATGCTAGTAACTTAGCACAACTGCTCAATATGCTTAAAATTCACCACAAAGCTCAATATCGAATCATTCAACAAAAATTACAAGATGTAAATGAAATGTTTATTGGCTTTGATTTTCATTTTTTAGGTTCTGGTGTATTTGAGTTGATGTTAGACGAAGAGGGTTTAGATAGTGCTATTCACATTGCCCATATATCGGATGGGACACTACGTTACTTGTGTTTATTAGCCATTTTATTGAATCCAGATAGAGGTAAATTGATTTGCATTGATGAACCAGAAACAAGATTGCATCCTGATATGTTGTACAATATCATTACAGCTATTCAAGACGCTTCTGAACAAAGTACATTTTTAATTGCTTCGCATTCTGAAAATATTTTAAATGGTTTTGAAGTAGAAAATATACGAGTATTTGAAAAGGAGGAGGCAAATATTAGTAAGGTATTGACTTATTCAGAAAGTGATTTTGAAGGTTGGTACGAGCAATTTAGCCCAGGAAATATGTGGCGAGCAGGGGATTTAGGTGGTAAACGTTGGTAAAACAGGTGTGCAAATAGAATAATATGAGATGGATTAAAAGAAAAAGAACATTTGGTTTTTTACATGATTCAAGAAATGGAAGCATGGTTTATATCACAACCTCAAATTTTAGACAAATACTATCAAACAAACTTATCTTCTAAACTCCCCAAAACATCACCAAAATCCATCAATAAACCCGTTCTGTTATTAGAAAATCTTACGAAAAATACGAAAAAGGGTAAATACCATAAAATAAAACATGGAACGGCTTTATTGGAAATGCTAAATGCTAACACATTACAACAATCTTTTAGTGAATTTAAAGAAATGGTTCAGCAAATTTCTAAATAACAGGTTAAAAAATCAAAGCCTCCTAACCCATCCCCTCGTCTTCTCATCAAACTGCAAGTGTTGCAACTGTACTTTCCCCTCTCCCAACTTTTCTTCCATGGCTACAAACGCCTTTTCTGCCTTTGCTTTATCACTGTAAAAACGATAGACCAAAATACAAGTTTGCACCCCATTTTTGTCATACTGCAATATATGCGGAAAATCTTGTCCTTTGTCTAAATTTTTATTTCTGCCTCTCTCCAAAATAGAACAACTCCAAATATCTCCTTGTTTTTTGGCACTTCCTTCTTTAATGGCAATCGCAAACACATCCGATACTTTGGTAATTTGTCCTGCATCATCTAACGCTATCTCAATTTCCGACATATTGGTTAAAATTTTATCAATCACTTTATTGTAGCGTGATTTTGGATATTCTTTTTTGAAGGCTGTGATTTCTGCCAACTCCGTAGCATAAGGATAAAAATCGGTAGAAAGTTGATGTACGGAGTATCTTTCATTTCTTTGCCCTCCTTCTCCTTTTGTAATTACTTTATGAACATCTGTTAAGCTTAACAATGCTGCCCTAAAATCGGATCTTACTTTACCCCAATAAATATTATTACTATGGTTGGTTAATAATTCTTCCCCTAAATCCACCATTTTTCGCTGCTCGCTAAGGTTGAGGAAAGGGTATTCACCACTTAAAGAAGCTGTTTTTATTCCTGCAAATTTCAAACTCAACCTAAATGCCTCCGAAGCTTTATCGGCTAACACATCTTCTATCACATCACTCGGACCTATATCTATAAACATCCCCTCCGCATAAATCCCTCTTAAACCTAAACGATTCAGCTCTTTTTCAAAACCTTTTTCTTCATGAAAAAAAGCCTCATTTTTTTCCGCCAAAGGCTGTAAAATTTCTTGCGATAATTTTCGTTTGATGACATTGCGCCTATTAAATGTTACCTTCAAATCTGCTTCACTTTTCATCAACTCTTTGGCATTGTGAATATCATAAGCATAATTATTCAACATGTTGTGCAGTTTCGCACTATCTTTTGTAAGCCCGTGTAATACTGGAAAATTGCTGGCTAAAAAATTTTCGTCTCGTTTTAAGTCTTCTTTTACATGTACTTTAGGGGTTTTACCTGCTCCCTCCTGCTCTTCTTTTTTAGTTTGATGGTTTTTCTTGGAAGATTTGTCGGTTTTGCAGGCAGTAAAAGCCA
>JAHDGP010000441.1 GCA_020627525.1 Bacteroidota bacterium | reverse complement strand
CCCCTGTTACCAGGATGAAAACCTGGCGTCCTAACCCCTAGACGAACGGGCCATAACAATGCTTTGTTTCTTAAAGCGATGCAAATATACAATAATAAATTTTACTATTCCAAATAACTTGAGAAGTTTTTTTTAACTTTTTCTTGCCTATTTTTATTTCTTCTAATTTTATTGTTGAGAAACTTGTAAATCCACATCTTTTGAATGGAAAATTTTAATTTTGTGGTATAGCCATACTTATCCTTGCATTGTTACTAAACCATATTCACAATGAGCATTTTACAAAAAGAATTGATCTTGCCTAATGGTACTATAATTTCAAATAGAATTGCCAAATCCGCAATGAGTGAAAACCTATCGACAAAAAACCATGATCCATCCACAACATTATTGAATGTTTATAAATTATGGGCAAAAGGCGGAGCAGGTCTAATAATTACTGGCAATATAATGATCAATCCGAAAGCGCTCGGCGAACCAAGAAATGTAGTTGTAGAAAATCGTGATAATTTTGATTTGTTAAAAGAATGGGCTGATACCGTAAAGGGTACCAACACACATTTATGGGTACAAATAAATCATCCAGGTAGACAGGCAATGGAAGAAATAAATACTGTACTAAAAGCTCCCTCAGCAGTGCCGCTTAAAATTGTCGGTAGAAAAAACGCATCCTCCAAAATCGCAAAAGCATTAACCGAAACGGAAATATTAGAGATTATAGAAGCTTTTGGAAATACATCGCTTATTTTAAAAGAAGCAGGTTTTACTGGCGTTCAAATTCACGGCGCACACGGATACCTTGTCAGTCAATTTTTGTCTCCATACACAAATATCAGAGATGATAAATGGGGAGGCAGCATTGAAAACAGAGCAAGGTTTGTTGTTGAAGTCTATAAAAATATCAGAAAAAAAGTAGGAGACGATTTTCCCATAGGAATTAAAATGAATTCAGCTGATTTCCAAAAAGGTGGATTCTCTGAGGAAGAATCAATGCAGGTCGTCAAAATATTGTCTGATGTTGGAATTGATTTAATCGAAATATCAGGAGGGACTTATGAAGTTCCTGCAATGATGGGGAGTAGAAAAGCGAGTACTGTCAAAAGAGAAGCCTACTTTATTGATTACATAGAAAAAGCAAGGCAAATAACCAAGACTCCCCTCATGCTTACAGGTGGTTTTAGGACAACATCCGTGATGAAAGAAGCAGTGAACTCAGATAAAGTTGACATGATTGGTATCGCTAGACCATTTGCTGTTTTCCCAAATTTGGCTAACGAATTGTTAAACGGAAGTCGATCAGATTGCACTACAAATATAAAAAAAACAGGAATAAAAGCCGTAGATGGAATGATGAATGTAATTTGGTATGAAGCTCAGATAAAACGTTTGGGGGAGGGGAAAATGGCAAAACCGAATTTGAACCCTTGGACAGCACTACTTAAATTTATTTGGTTGGTAATTGAATATAGGGTGACAAAAAAATAGTGGTAATACTATCTTAAGAGTTGATTGTGAGATTATTAAGTGGCTCGATTTACTTCTGTGATTGATAAGTTATTCGTAAAAAAAATATTTATTATTCGCTATTCATTATAAATTAAAAACCCGACCTTTGCAGCCAAATTAAAAATATAAAAAAATGGCAACTAAAGTAGCAATTAATGGTTTTGGTCGTATTGGTCGTTTGACATTGCGCAACTTACTTCAAAATCCTGAAATAGAGGTAGTGGCAATCAACGATTTAACAAACAATTCTACCTTGGCTCATTTGTTTAAGTATGATACTGCTCACGGAATCTATAATGGTGAGGTCAGTGCAAATGATGATTTCATAACTATTGATGGCAATGAAATCAGTGCTTTCTCTGAACGTGATCCTGAAAATTTGCCTTGGGAAGATTTAGAGGTAGACATAGTTTTAGAGTCTACTGGTGTTTTCAGAACCCAAGAGGGTGCAAGCAAGCATTTAACAGCCGGTGCATCTAAAGTTGTTATTTCAGCTCCTGCAAGTGGAAAGGGAAATATCAAAACTTTAGTTTTGGGTGTAAACGATGATAGCGTTTCAAAAAGAACAAAAATAGTTTCAAATGCTTCATGTACTACAAACTGTCTTGCACCAATGGTGAAGGTTTTGGATGAAGCATTCGGCTTGGAATATGGATTAATTACTACAACGCACGCTTATACTTCAGATCAAAGAATTCAAGATGCGCCTCACAAAGATTTAAGAAGGTCAAGAGCTGCCGCTATGAATATTGTTCCAACTACAACAGGTGCCGCAATTGCAGTAACAAAAGTGTTACCACATTTGGAAGGCAAGTTAGATGGTTCTGCAATGAGGGTGCCAACAATTACTGGTTCGATAACTGAACTAAATGCAATTGTAAAGAAAAAAGCGACAATTGAGAAAGTCAATAAAGCTTTTGAAAAAGCTGCTAAAAAAGATTTAAAAGGAATTTTACAATACAATATTGATCCAATAGTTTCAAGTGACATTATTGGAAACAAACACTCTTGTATTTTCGACGCACCATTAACAATGGTTATGAACAAAATGGTGAGAATCCTCGGGTGGTATGACAACGAAGCTGGCTACTCAGCACGTCTAGCCGAAGTAATTGAAAGACTTGGATAAAAAAATGTTATAATGATTCAATGTGATTAATGGTTTAATGCGAGAATGATTGAATGCGAGAATCAATGTTGTTTAGTTAAATGATAGATCTCTAAAAAGCCTGAAGGGCTGACAGTATAATGGCGCTAATGTTATGATCCATTTAAAAACTCCGAAGGAGTGGCATTATCAATCATCATCTTCTGGAGTTTTGATTACAATAATAAATGAACAAATGTTATTTATAAGAAACGATTTTATCCTTAACTAAACAACATTGATGC
>JAHDGP010000040.1 GCA_020627525.1 Bacteroidota bacterium | reverse complement strand
ACAATATTTATTCAAAAACTTTTTGCCTTAACTTAACAACATTGATGCGAGAATGATTCAATGCTAGAATGATTCAATGCTAGAATGATTCAATGCTAGAATGATTTAATGCGAGAATGATTTAATGTTATAATGTTTTTAATGCTCAAACTAATTGATTCTGCATATCAAAACAACGTTCGTTTTTTATTCTTCAAAGAGCTGAATTGTGCTGAAATTAAATTCATTTTTTTAGTCATTATCATTAATTAAAAATAAAGCTTGGAATTAGTCAAATTATTTTATTCCAACAAATTCATCCTTTGTCCGTCACTCGACAATCTATTTTATTTAATTTACTAGTGCAAACAAGCCAAAAGAAATCAGTTTGTAAAAAATGTAATATTAAATTCATTTCACTATTTATTTAATTACATCATTGATTGATTACCATCCACTCACCCAACACTTTAAGAGTAAACATTTAATAGAATACAAATTCAAGTCACCTCATGTATAAATACTCATTGATACATATGCAAGAAATTTGTAACAGCATTTAGTCTTATTAGTTTATACTATTTTTTAATTATTTACCTCAATGTCTCACAAGGAACACTTTACACTTTTTACAATTTAATTTTAATAAAATGTTTCAATTAAATTAAATATAAGTTCCTAATTTTCTCCAAGAAAAAAACAACCAGAAATTACCAAAATTTATTTTCACTAATTTTTTCGAATTTCTTCACCAAAAAAAACAATTTTATGAAATTAACTTTTTCTTTGATTATTTTGTTATTCTATTCAGTCACATCGTTTTCACAAACATGTACGATAGGACCTTCAACAATATCAACAACTGATGAAACAAGAATTTGCATGGATGGTATTCCAGATCCTATTGCTGTATCTATTGATGTTGAAGGAGGTGGGACTGGAACTTGGGTCGTTACTGGTCCAAGTAATAATATTTTAGCCCTGTATCCTGGTTCTCCTTTTGATTTTGAAGGAGCAGGTGCTGGAGTCTGCATAATTCATTATGTAAATTCAGATGATCCAGGCATAAGTTTCCCATCTGGTTCGAATTTAGATGCAATTGTTGCAGCTTCATCTTGTGCATTTATGTCCAATCCTATTCCTGTAGATAGAATCGTTGTAACTGCGGCAACAATTTCCACACCTGATGCTACAACTATTTGTGTGGATGACGGAGTAGATGAACCTATTAATGTAACAATAAATAATCCTGGCACTGCAACAGATGGTGCTTGGGTCATTACCGATGCTACTGGTACCATTGTTGGTTTGCCGCCTGCACCGCCATTTGTTTTAGATGGTGCAGGAACGGGGACTTGTTCTATTTGGTGGGTAAACTATGACGACCCTGCTTTTACTCCTATGATGGGCGATGATGCGGCGGCTATTGTAGCAGCGGCAACATGTGCAGAACTTTCAAATCCTATTACTATAACAAGAAACAATTGTAACGCTTGCACTGCAACTGCTGCAGATATTACAACAACTGATCCAACAAGAATTTGTGTGGACGGTATTCCCGATCCTATTAATGTGACATTTAATGATGCTGGCATGGGAACGGGTGCTTGGGTTATTACCGATGCAGCGAATACCATTTTAGGATTGCCACCTGGACCACCATTCGATTTAGATGGTGCGGGACCTGGACAATGCTTGATTTGGTATGTTACTTTTGACGATCCTGCTTTTACACCTATGATGGGCGATGATGCGGCGGCTATTGTGGCGGCTTCTTCTTGTGCATTTTTATCTAATCCGATTACCGTAGACAGAATTGAGGTTACAGCAGCTACCATTTCTACTACTGATGCTACAACTATTTGTGTGGATGATGGAATTGACGAACCTATTGATGTAACTATAGACGATGCAGGAATTGGAGCCAATGGTGCTTGGGTTATTACAGATGCTACTGGTACCATTGTTGGTTTGCCGCCTGGACCACCATTCGTTCTAGATGGTGCAGGAACTGGGACTTGTTCTATTTGGTGGGTAAACTATGACGACCCTGCTTTTACACCTATGATGGGCGATGATGCGGCAGCTATCGTAGCAGCGGCTTCTTGTGCAGCTCTATCTAATCCAATTACTATTACTAGAAATAATTGTAATACTTGTGCGGCAGGACCTGCTGATATTACCACCTCTGATCCAACAAGAATTTGTGTGGACGGTGTTCCCGATCCTATTAATGTGACATTTAATGATGCTGGAATGGGAACGGGTGCTTGGGTTATTACCGATGCGACTGGAACGATCTTAGGATTGCCACCAGGACCACCATTCGATTTAGATGGTGCGGGACCTGGACAATGCTTGATTTGGTATGTTACTTTTGACGATCCTGCTTTTACACCTATGATGGGCGATGATGCGGCGGCTATTGTGGCGGCTTCTTCTTGTGCATTTTTATCTAATCCGATTACCGTAGACAGAATTGAGGTTACAGCAGCTACCATTTCTACTACTGATGCTACAACTATTTGTGTGGATGATGGAATTGACGAACCTATTGATGTAACTATAGACGATGCAGGAATTGGAGCCAATGGTGCTTGGGTTATTACAGATGCTACTGGTACCATTGTTGGTTTGCCGCCTGGACCACCATTCGTTCTAGATGGTGCAGGAACTGGGACTTGTTCTATTTGGTGGGTAAACTATGACGACCCTGCTTTTACTCCTATGATGGGCGATGATGCGGCAGCTATCGTAGCAGCGGCTTCTTGCGCAGCTCTTTCTAATCCAATTACTATTACTAGAAATAATTGCGGACCTTGCGATGAGGAGATTACTTATGATGTTGCAGCAAATGGTTGTGATATGACAGGTGCAATGATAGAGTTACAAGATGACAATGGTGCACCCATAGATGCAATGCCTTTAGGTGTAAATGGAGGAATGGGAACATTTGGATTACAACCTTGTGGAAATTATCAAATAATAATTACAGGCGCTCCTATTTGTTATACAAATACTGGAGGTGATGTTGGACCGCGTGCATTTATGACAGACGGAACTGGAACAAATAATGAATCATTTTCCTCACAACCAGGCACAACAGACATACCTACCCTTTCGGAATGGGGTCTGATAACATTGGCATTGTTGCTAATGGCATTTGGATCAGTAAAAATGGCTGTTGGAAATGTGGCGTTCGCTGGAATTGAAAATTACTCGATCCCAATTCCGTCAAAAGGTAGTTTCAAATTACCATACGATGCAGTAATTTTCAAAAGGGCATTATTGTTTACGGGAATTTTTATAATTATAGGATTTGCCATTTCTATTGCAATTTATGGAGCTGTTTTTATGCCTGATATTATTGGTGTAATGATTGCTGGACCAATATTTACTTATTTAGTGCATTTGCTTTACTTTTTAGAAAGCCAAAAAGAAAAATAGCAGAGTATAATTTTGATATTGAATCCCACCTTTGATTTTTTCGAGGTGGGATTTTTTTTGTTAATTAGTTGCAAAACAATAAACATTATTTTATAATTGTTATTATTTCATCAGATCAATTTCTATCTTGAATTATTATCCCATAAATATCAATTTTCAAAATCAAGATATTTACCTTGAAATAGTCAAACTGCCGGATTCTATATTTGAGGGACCTTTTATGCAAATTAGTATAAATAAGTATTTACAAAATTCAAATATTGAGATTGGTAAAATTTCATTTGATCAATACAAAAAATATGTGGACTCCTTTAATTGTTCGAATAATATAGCTGGGTTTATTTATCATCCCAGCCGCTGTGGATCAACATTGATGTGTAGACTTTTAAATCAACTTGATAAAGTTCGTGTTGTTTCAGAACCCAGAATTTTACCTCAACTCATTATTAAGACTTTCCATTCAAAGAACAATTTAGCGGTTAATCCTGAAATTCTAAAAACCCTAATAGCAGGATTAATGATAACTAAAAATCCTACGTTGAAAAGTGGTTTTATAAAACTAAACAGTTGGTCCATTGAGTTGCTACCACTTATTAGTTTGATTTACAAAGAAATTCCCTGGGTATATATTTGTCGCAACCCTATTGAAATATTGGTTTCCAACTTAAAAAATCCCAGCAAAAAAAACAAGCTAAGAACGAAGGAACCTCAACTACTGGCAAAATTGTTTGAACTTTCTGTTTCAACTATTTTAGATATGCCGATGGAAGAATTCCATTCACTTTTTTTGAAAAGAAATATGAAAGTGGCATCAGATGAACTCTCAACAGGAAACAATAATGGATTGGTTGTAAATTATTCTAAAATAAAAAGCGAGTTCTATTCTAAAATCCTCCCTCACTTTTCAATTAATGCAAATTCTACTGAATCAGAAAAAATATCAAATACAGGTAAATTGTATTCTAAAAGTAACAATCCCGTTTTGTTTAAAGAGGATAGCCGAGAAAAGAGAGCTGAAGCAGACAAATATTTGATTGACTTGGTTGATTCACATAAATTAGATAAAGCATTTTCAGTTATTCAACAGTCTTTAAATTATTAATTACAAATATCCGTAATTTCGAAAACCTCGTCCATATTGTATTGTTCAATAATTTCTAAATCATCTTTTGACAACTTTAAAAATGCATTTAGAGGCGTATCAGCATCACGACGACTCGATATGGCAACAACCAACTCATCATTTAATGGTTTCAAACCGCGCAGCCAAAATTTTTCACTATCACAAACCTTATGAGAAGCAATTTGAAGTTTGCTTTTTTTATCAATTTTTAAAATACTACCATTGCCCGTGCAAAGGCTAAAAATATTTTCTTCAGTTACTAAAACATCATGACAGCATTTTCCTGACAGCTCTATTCTATCCAGTAATTCAAATGAATCTTCATCAATGGTTAAAATTTCACTATTAGTCAAACTCCAATTGTGCAACAAAATATAGACTTTGTTATTAAATTTACATACAGAGTTTAAATGCTTTCTATCATAATCCCTGCAATGTTGAGGAATTGGCTGTTCTGAAATTTCTTTACAGCTAACAGAATCAAAAATACGAGTCTCCTTAGTAGAAATATTATACTTACAAAGTGTATTTACTGCTGTATTGCATATATATAATTCTTCACCAAAACAACGGATTTGATGAGTATTTACAAAGCCAGGTGTATCTGGCAAAATACGAATCAATGAAGCTGAATTTACATCATACTCCCCAATTAAAGAATTTGAAGCAACAAGAACGTTATCATTGTAATAGCACAATCCAAAAGGACGAAAGGGCTCTCTTCCTTTACCTATAGAACTAGCATCAAACAATTCAGAACCATGTAGCATTCCTTGTTTTAGCGCTCTATCCACCAGGCAATATTTTTTAAATACATACTGCTCATCCGTCGAAGTAAATAAAATATCTGTGTCTTTCATTTTCAATAAAGCAATTAAATTAACGTTCCAACCAACGTATAGATCATACAATTAAGTGCCTAATAATCAATCTATTAAAATCCCCACCTATCTCAGATCGTGTATGCAAAACTCTTTTATTTTTAATAAGCAAAATGTCATTCGGGTCCAATAATATCTTTATTGGCTGGATGTTATTTATCACATTTGATAGTTCAATCAGTTCCTTTTCATACTTAGTTTTATCATCCTTAGAAATTCTCCAGGGAGAATAATAAAAATTTGGTTCACCGTTACTTTCATCATAAAATGGCACATCAACATTCTGATAAGAGTCAATAGTTTTTAATTTTTTAAGATTGTGAAACGAATTTTCGTCTAACGCTTTAACTACATCTGCAAAGTCAATTATCAAAGATTCCCCTCCAACAGAACTTTGTTTAACACAATACCATGCAATATATTTAGCTTTAGGATCAGTATGAAAGTCCATTCGGTGTTTGGTTTCCAACTTTGTCTTTGGAGCTTCAGAAATTTGTATGGATGTTTTTCTAAATGACTGACCCAAGTAGTTTACGACATCATCAAAATACGCTTCAGATTTATTTTTCAACAGCAAATAATTATTCGCCTCTAATTTTGGAATTATATCATTCATCATATTATGAAAAATATTTATTTATATAAGAATAGTTAGAACAAGGCACATTCAAAACAATGAAAAATCAAAACTACATTATTTTTAACACAAATCAAAGTTTTATTTAAATGCACTATTGACACCAAGCAATCCCCCTACTCTATTTTTTTTCAAACTATCATTGCACCTCAAGTGTAAAAAGGCAGTGCTTTTCTATTTTCGAGTAATTGGTGTTTTCTTTTTATAACACATTCAAACAATTTAATATTGTATACTTGAGTTTTATTTACTAACTTATGGCTTTGTCTGATTATTCATCATCTGCCTTGGCAAACATTAATTGCTAACAAATTTGAACCTATGTTTTGGGCGTATTTTACTATTCTGATATTGATCTTTCTATTTGTAACCTTTACAAGTAAATCATTCTTTGTTTTTTTTGATTGCTATCCTATGTTTTCAAAATTTGCCAACAAAGACCAGTTTCGATCCTACTACATAATAAGATTACAATTGAAAAATGGGGATCTTATTGAATGGAAGTGCCCCAAATACATTAAAAAACGCTTTGTAAGTTTTTTTTCGAAGAAGGTTTTAGTTTTCAAAAAAAAGCAGAAAAGCAATAACATCCAGATATCTAAATCGGATATAGAAACCATTGACAATTGTATATTAGCATTAGATTCTACAACTGATAACCTTAACTATAATGCAATTTTATTTTTTGAAAAAAGCGTTAATGAAGGATCAACTGACAATGATTTCCAAATTAGTGAAAGCCTTCGATCATTTATTCAATTTAAAGAAAATCCACAGGAATTGGAATGGAAAATATATTGACAGATTTTTTAGCATTAAATCCTACCTACAGATTTACCAAAATATACGCTTTAGGAATTTTGGCAATACTCTTATTTGAACATAAAAGAAGGTTGTCATATGTACAATCTCCATTTATAAAATTATGGGATGTAATCATTTTGGGATTCAACGTAAAAAACATTAACCCAGTCTACTTTAACTTATTATTCGCAACTCTTTGCGGTTCTCTTATCTGTGTCATTTTCTTAATTGCTCCTAGACTAATGCTTATTATATCTTCATTACTAGCATACATATACATGAGAATTACATTATATATGGATGATGTCAATCGAAAGCCATTTCATGTAATTACAATTTTACTTTCCTTAGCATTTCTACCAGAGTGGGGTAAAGAAAACGTTGCCACAACTTCATATTTGGTCATATTGATTTCTGTTATACTAAGTCAAATGTACTTTTCAACATCCTATCAAAAACTAAAGAAATCCGGTTTAAAATGGATGAATGGCCATACAATGAGATCAAATTTATTCTATCATTATTTACTCTACAATAACAAATTGGCATTTTGGCTTGGAAAGCAAAGCACCACAATTTTGATATTTTTGAGCATTTATGCATTGCTATTTGAACTTAGTTTTATACTGGTTTTGGGTTTCCCAAACCTGTTGATCTATTACATTTGTGCAGGTATATTGTTTCATTTAGGCATACTCTTATTTATGAAAATCAATTACTTCAGACTAATAATTTGGTCATATCTTGCTCTTGCAATTTGTTTGCTATAAACGTGCATTCACGAATGGCAGTTTGAAGTACCAGTTCAGACAATTGATATAAAAATACTGAAATTGACAAAAGAACACTCGCAATCTGATAGGCAAAACTAATTGTCATTTCCATGTAAAAAGAAGTCTAAAATTTGCCAATCAAAAAGCGATTCACAGGCTAATTATACATAAATATAATTACAATATTAAAAAGAAACAAAAATTAACATATTGATTTTCAATGCATAATATTATATAAATATTAATATAGCAGATTTTAACAAACTAAAATTTTAACTTTATAAAATTTTAGTTTAACTTTGGTTACGGTTTATTCCAAGCATATTATTTAATTTACAGAATTAAATTATTACCCCATATGAAGAGTCTCAATAGTATTTTGACTTACAAAAATGACAACGTTGTACACAAATTTGTCGAAAAATATAATATCCCTTTTGAAGAATCAAATGATATATTTACTGAAACTTTAAAATGGCTTTGGCTGTCAGCCAATGGCAAAAATCTATTGCAAGAAAAAATAGCAAAATCTAGTTTTTTGATAATTGATAAGATGTGGCATACATTCCTATTATTCACAAAAGATTATGCCAGTTTTTGCCAAACAAATTTTGGTGAGTTTGTTCACCATGTACCTTCCTTCAATAATACCCCAACAATATTAACTAGTTATAAAGCGCTCTACAAAAAACAATTACTTTTGATTATCAATAATTTAGGCGAAAGCACTATGTTGAAATGGGAAAGTTATGGAACCAAGTACACAAAAAAATCAATTCATCAGCTTTTAAAAAGCAAATGACCTTTTTTGGGACCTTGCATAGTGAGACCGTTCGTTTGTTTTCATAAAAATAGACTCGCTTAATAAGCTGTTTTTCTTTCAAATAAATTGATAAATTAATAAGTGGTAAGATCAAATTAAAATACATAAATAACTTTCACAAAAAAACTGATTATCAAAACTATGAATTATATTTTGATGTTTATTAAATTGGTCTTATCACTTACTTGTATTATAAATTGATTCATCGAAATGAAGAAAATATTAACCATCATATGTATTTTATCTGTAGTGTTTAACACTGACTTATTAGGTCAAAAGACTAGTGAGAAAGAGACTAAAAAAGGAAGTTTGTCAGGTGTTATTATTAATGATGAATCAAATCAAGGGCTTGAGTTTGCAACCATTTCTGTTTACGACAAAGAAGAGTCAAGTTTGGTTGCGGGCGGAATTAGTAAAACCAAAGGAAAGTTTAAAATTTCGGTACCCTATGGTACATTCAATATAAAAGTTGAATTTATTGGATTCACACCGAGTCTGATTGAAAACATTGTTGTCAACAAAGACAAACCCAATATTGATTTGGGAACAATTTCGATAGCATCCAGTGGAACAGATTTAACAGAGGTTGAGGTAAGAGCAGAAAAAAGCACCGTACAGCTAACCTTAGATAAAAAGGTTTTTAATGTTGGTAAAGATTTATTAGTTGGAGGTGGAAATGCAACTGATGTTTTAGACAATGTTCCGTCTGTAACCGTGGACATTGATGGCAATGTAAATTTAAGAGGAAATCCAAATGTAAACATTTTAATTGATGGCAAGCCTTCTCAGCTCAAAGGGGCTAATTTTTTACAATCATTGCCAGCCAATATGATAGACAAAGTAGAAGTTATTACAAATCCCTCCGCTAGTTATGATGCTGAGGGATTAACTGGAATAATCAATATAGTATTAAAAAAACAAAAAGGAAAGGGTCTAAAAGGTTCCTTCGATTTAGACCTGGGAATACCTACTTTGGTTGGAGTTGGCGCAAACTTAAGCTACCGAAAAAACAAAATTAATTTGTTTGCCAACTATGGTCTGAGTTTTAGAAAGTATCAAGCGACTGGGTATTCTGAAGATACATTCTTTTTTGAAGATGAGCTTCCTAGTTCATTCACAAACCGAAGAATCGAAATGGATTTAGGTGGATTAACCAACAACTTTAAATTCGGTAGTGATTTTTATTTAAATGAAAAAAATATTTTAAATGCATCAATTACGCTACAAACTATACGATCCAGCAATAGCCGTTCAAATTTTTACGAGGACTTTGATTCTTATAAGGAAAAAATAAGTAATGAGTTGAGAACGGATGAAGAAGAAGAAAAAGGATATACTTTTGAGAATTCCTTAAGCTACAAAAAGTTGTTTGACAAAAAAGACCAAAACTTATCTGTCATTCTTTCTTGGAGTGATTATACGGGTGATGAGAACTCAGATATAAATGAACAATTAACAGATGATAAACGCAATCCTATTGCAGACCCGTCAGTATTTCAAAGTTCCAATAATAAAGAATCAAATCGAACATTTCTCTTCCAATCAGATTATATCCATCCTATTTCTAAGAAAGGGAAAGTTGAGTTTGGTTTAAAAACCACATTCCGAGAAATAAAAAATGACTATGAAGTAGCAGAACTAGACGGCGCTGTTTGGAAAACCATAGAAAATTTCAGTAATGAGTTTATTTATGATGAAAAAATATATGCTGCCTATGGAAAACTCAGTAATAAAATTGGAAAATTTGGCTACCAACTTGGTTTACGGAGCGAGCTGACCGATTTGAAAACTGAGTTAATAGAAACAAATGAAATCAATGACAGAGAGCCATTTCTCAACTTTTTTCCAAGTGTACATTTGACCTACGACTTACCCAAAAGCAATTCGATTCAACTTAGCTACAGCAGAAGAATTGGAAGAGCGTATTTTGAACATCTAAACCCTTTTATTCATTTGGTTGACGATAGAAATATCAGAAGAGGTAATCCAAACCTAAATCCAATGTATACCAATTCGTTTGAAATTTCTCATATAAAAAACTGGGACAAGACAACATTGAGTTCTGCGGTGTACTACCTACGTACAAAGGACGTTGTTAATAAATTAAGTCAATACGATTTTGAGAATAATTTTGTCACTTCAATTCCATACAATCTAGCGGAAAGAGATGCATATGGTCTAGAGTTTAGTATTTCTACAAAAATAAAAAAATGGTGGCGATTAAATGCCAGTGCTGATTTTTTCAGACAAATTACAAATGGGTATGCAATTGATAGTGATTTTAGTGCTGATACTTACACATGGACTGGTCGTGTTATGAACAAAATGACCATTTGGAATAATATAATAATGCAAACCACCTTTAGCTATAGAGCGCCTAAATTAAATACTCAAGGAAAAGTAAAATCAATTTCTGTTCTATCCATAGGTTTTAGTAAAGATATACTGAAAGACAAAGGAACAGTAACATTTAAAATTAATGATCTTTTTAATTCCAGGGTAAATAGATTTGAAAAGTTCATTCCCAATCGCTCTACAATCGGAGAAGTTCAAAGAAGGCCAAGAAGCTTTATTGTAGAATTTAATTACAGATTAAATCAAAAGAAAAAGAGAAGAGGAAGAAGGTAATAATTTTATCATTCCATACTTTTACTGCTCAAAAAAAACCTCATTGATGAATTTCATTCATCAGTGAGGTTTTTTTTGAGCACATAGACAAAAGTAGTTCAAGTATTAATAATTTCATTTTGTATTTCTGTAATTACTTTTCTAATCGTACTCAGTTCTGGAGCTGAAAAAACTTCATGCAAGGTATAATTGTTAAATCCATTTTTAATATAAATTATTCTTTCTTTCACATATTCATCATTAGGAAATACCTTTAAGTAATTATTCCAAAAATGAAACAAGGAATACCAAACATAATTGGCGTGAATAAATGAATTTAATCGCAATAAGTTATTACTCCAAGGAGAACGAATTTTTTTTCTAACTTCAATTTTTCTCAAGTCGATTCTCTCATCAAAAAACTCCATAGTATAAAACAAAGAATGAACAGATTCATGGATAAATGCTTCAAGAATCTCATAAATATTGGCACAATCAGGATTTAGTAATCCAATCTTTCCTATCTCTGTTCTCCATGAAGCTGAATAGAATTTTTTATCATCTTCATCCTTGTTTATGCAAATGTATTTACAATGAATAAAAACATTGTTATACCAAAATGGAAATTTTTCAGACAATAGCTTAGCAGCTTCGATGCATTTTGAATTAATACTTTGCAAGCTATCTTCTTCAACAAATTTATCAGCATAAATTTCATTGTGAATATCCTGTTGACAATATTTCGAAATACAATCTATAGGCACATTGCTACTTACTCTTGGCAAAGTTTCTATTACCTGAGCACTATAAATATTAGCATTACTTTCTACTAAACTTTCTGAAAACAAAACAAAGGGTAGTTCTTTTGGGTCGCATCTCTTTTCAGAGTCAGCATAAGTCTCATCAATATATTCATTCTTCATTTTATACAAAAGCTTAAAGTACTCCTCATTTCGATTTATAATAGAAGCCCTGTAATGTTCTATCATTTCCATATTTGTAAAATTTTTATGTTAAAAAAAGTTTTGTATTTACACCTTTAAAGAAAAAACCTATTTTTGACAATAATTAATTTATTAAAATGCATCAACATCATAATATTTTGCACCAAAAACAGTTCTAATATTTATAATACAATATAGAATATTTTCTTTGGTTTGACAATAGCATTTAGTTCTTTCTTAATAGAAATAATTGCACCCTATAGTTTTACTTGCATAATTCAATAACGATATATATGCAAACTTTCTTACAATCCATTGTCAATATTTAAAACCAATTGAAACACTTATAGTTAGAAGGAGAAAAATACTATAAAAAATGACAAAAAAATCAAAAAAATATTTGCATAAAAAAGGAATAATATTTACTTTTATATTAACAAACGTCAATCAAGCATTTATTTCTATTGTAGAAATATATTTAAATTGAAGTTTCAGTTTCTTTCAAATTTTAACAAAATATTTATTGAACCATAACAAGTACCAACATTACTTATTATGAAAAATACCAATATTTTTACTCAGTATTTTTATAATAAATGCACAGTTAGTATTAGAGAAATCCCTCTAGTTTGTTATGCTCTTTTAATATTTATGATTAACTCATGATGATTAAGTTAGTAAAAACAAGTAGGCTAACTTATGTTAATTAATGAATTATTGTAGCTAACACTATAATGGTACTGGAAGGGTATATTTGACAAACTAGTCGAATGTAAAAAATTGTGCCTGAAAACTCACTAAACAATTACTTAGTGTTAGTAGTGAGGTATGTGAAGAGGCTTGGTTACTGGATATAAAAAATAATAAAAACAATACTCTTGCGCGAGAATATTTAACAATTTTTTTTAACAATTAAATTTACTAAAATGGTAAAGAAAAATGAAAATGTTCAAAATGAACAAAGTGTTCAGAATGAACAAGTTGATGTTCAAAAAGATCAACTATTAGATTCTTTGATTGAGAAGAATATTGAAAGATTAGAAGGTGGAAGAGTTGTTGCAGAATGCACTTGTGATACAGGACCTGACTGCACAAAGCCACCAAAATAATAATCTAAGGATTATGTAATGGGACGTAGAATATGTAAATAGTCTATTCTACAGGTAATTGTTCATTAATACTTTCCAAGTTTGATATTTTGATTAATAGCTTTTTCAACCGAATATCAGCCTGTTTAGTATTCAATATATCCTACTTAGCATATTTATTAATTCTACGTCTCCATATACATCGTTAAAGTTAAAACATTTTTAATTTTTTAGCTAGTCGTTGTATAAAAACTTGGTACACTGTTAAGGGGTAGCTTCTAAATAATTCAGCATCGGCTGCCGATCCGAATTTGACCGAACATCGGACCATTTTATATTTTGGTTTAATTCAAAGCATTTTTTTGAAGCATAGCTGGCTACGGTGAAAAAAAATAATGGGATTGTTGCGCCTGTGCTTAAAAGGTGATTTCTCTCAGTTGTAAATGATCAGAAAATGCTTATAGTATCAAAAATTAAACTTCCTTTAGTTTAATGGCAACAGGTTTGAATTTACTATCAAATTACAAAAGGCTATTGTTAAATAATTAGTACAAAATCCAAGTCAGTATATATTAAAAAAAACGAATAATGAAAGATTTAAAAGAAATATTAGAATATCAAAATAATTCTGTGGTATATAAGTTTATGGAAGAATACGATGTTTCCTATCAAGAATCGAAAGAATTATTTACCGAAATGCTTAAATGGCTATGGCTATGTGGGAAAAGAAAAAATGATTCAGAAGGTCCATTGTTTATCGCTCCAAGTATGATTATCATTGATAAAATGTGGCACACCTTTATTCTTTTCACGAAGAGTTATGCCGAATTTTGTGATCAATACTTTGGGTATTTTATGCATCATTCACCAACAACTAAAAGCGAAAAAGATGCAATGCAGAAGTCAATGGATCAAGACAAAACCACCTATATGAATAATTATATGGATAGATACAGACTTCAATTATCTTATATTTATGATCATCTAGGTAAAGAGACTGTGGTTAAATGGGAAAGCTATGGCGATTCATTTACTAAAGAAAAAATTCATGACCTTATAAAAAGTCCTGTTCCACAGTAGATTATAAAATTTCAAAAATGACTTACTAATTTAATCTATTGTAGATAACATACAACTAGACATTTTTAAAAATCATTGACAAGAAAACAATCTATCCCAAAGCTCTAGAGCAGCTTAACTTTGTATCAATGTGAGCTTATCGCAAAATATAAACCCCACTTGGGGTGACAGCTTTGTCTAAAGCCTATTGTTGATAAAAGGTACGCTCCGCTGGAGCTTAAACCGTAATCTTAATGGTTGCCGTTTCTACAAAAGTTGTGTTCCTCTGGAGCTAATAGATTTTCTTTTTTATGTTGTTTGTTTCTCCAAAGTGTCTAGTTGTGTGATAATTAAATTAGCTATCTGTTTAACACCCATTATGAAAAAAAGAAAATTCCAATGTAGTACACTGCAAATTAAATTTTGTCTGAATTTAACTAGTTTATTTTGGGGTTATTCAAGGCAGAAACGATGCGAATAGCCAAGTTATTCAAAGAGTTTCTAACGAAGAATAATTTCAAAAGAACTATTCAAAACTGACAAGGTTTATTTTCCAATGTACTTAGTATCAATTCGGATAAAAATTTATTGAAATCAAACAAAGTATTTTATGACATTTTGTAAATAATAAAATGAACGTTTTTATAGAATAAAACAATTTGAGGAAGAATCAAGAATAGATGAAATTTTTTAGACAAAAAAAAGTAAACGATTGTGGCATTTCCTGTATAAAAACAGTATTGCATCATTATAAAATACCATTTAATGACAATTCATTTAATCTAAAATTAAGTAGTGGAGGAACTTCAATAAAAGAAATAGTTAACTTTTTTGATGGTATAGGTTTAGAAGCAAATGCACAAAGCGTACAAATTGATCAGTTGAAGAGTATTTCTTTGCCTTCAATATTATACTGGAATCAAAATCATTTTATTGTTTTATATAAAATCCAAAAAGAAATATATAAAGTTGTTGACCCCTCTTGTGGAATTAGGCACATCACCTTAGAGCAATTTAAAAAAAAGTGGTTAATTTCTTCTGGAAAAGGAGTCGTTGTTGAAATAGATTCCAGAAGTGTCAAAAATTATAATAACGCTCTCAATAATAGCTATGACTCAAACGATAAAAATTTAAAGAGTCAAAGTAAAAGTTCTGAAAACATATTTAAATATTTGTTTCCATACAAAAGGGGAATTTTTAACGTTATAATCTTTTTATTCTTGGGAAGTATTGTACAGTTAATTATTCCCTTTCTTACTCAATCCATTGTTGACAAAGGAATAAGAAACAATGATTTAGATTTTATTTTTGTCATTTTGTTTGCCCAAATCGCACTGTTTATTGGCAGTAGATCAATGAACTTTATTCGCAGTTGGATGATGTTGCACATTGGCATTAGGATTAGCCTGAATCTCGCTGATAATTATGTTAAAAACTTATTAACCAAATCAACAAGTTTTTTCGATTCGAAACAAGAAGGTGATTTCCTGCAAAGACTGTTTGATAATATTCGTATTGAGCGTTTCCTAACCGACACCTCAATGATGTTTATTGTCGCCATTCTAAACTTAATTGTATTTGGTATTGTATTAGCCATTTATAGTTGGATGATTTTTTTAATTTTCATTGTTTCTTCCTCTTTAATAATTATTTGGATGATTTTCTTTTTGAGCATCAGAAAAGTAATCGACAATGAACGTTTTGAAGTTTCATCTGAAGGCAGGAATAAATTCATTGAAATTATAAATGGAATTGAAGAAATAAAACTCAATAACCTACAGACAAACCAAAGACTATCTTGGCTTCAAGAACAAAAAGAATTGTTAAAAATAAGGTTAAAACTTCTTTTAATTGGACAATTTCAGAAAAGTGGAGCAATGTCTATAAATCAATTAAAAAATGTTCTGTTAACTTTTATTTCTGCAAAATATGTCATAACTGGACACCTAACTCTGGGAAGCATGTTGGCTATACAGTATCTTATTGGACAATTAAATCAGCCAGTAACAGATATTATTTCATTTATTCAAGATAATCAAGATGCAAGGCTAAGTATTGACAGATTAGCTGAGGTTTACGATGAAGAAAGTTATGAGTCTGGTGATATAACTCTGCAAAATTGGGATAAGGATATAAGTATACAAAATGTCAATGTAACGCTGAATAACAATGAGATACTAAAAGATATTTCAATAAATATTCCTTATGGCAGTTATATCGCTATTGTTGGAGAAAGCGGCTGTGGAAAAACTACATTGTTAAAAACGATCTGTAAATTTATCCCGCCAACTTCTGGAAGTGTCTTTTTAGGAGACACTTGTTTAGAGGATGTTTCTACTGAATCATGGATGGAAAATGTAAGTGTGGTTTCGCAAGATGGATATATATTTGCTGATACAATTAGGTTTAACATTACCCTACAAAAAGAAAGTGAAGTTAATGAGGAATGGCTTCGAAAAACAATTAGATTAAGCAAGCTGCGCAGAGTAATTGGCGGATTGGCATTAGGAATAGATACTAGAATTGGCAAAGGAGGCAAAAGGCTTAGCAAGGGACAAACGCAACGAATATTAATAGCACGTGCCATTTACAAAGGTGGTTCCTATTTGATGATAGATGAAGCCTCCAGTTCATTGGATAATTTGACTGAATCCAAGGTTATGGATAATTTAAAGAACGTTTTTAAAGATAATACAATTATTGCCATAGCTCATAAATTAAAAACCATTAAAGATGCTGATAAAATAATTTTCTTAGAAGATGGGAGAATTACTGAAGTGGGTTCACATGATGAATTGCTAGCTATGAAAAAACAATATTATAAATTAATAAATGGAGATGATGAACTTGTCGACGAACAACAAATTGCCTAAGCATTTATTTCTAATAAGTAAAGTTTCGATTTTTTTTACTTTATTGGTTATTTTTGTTGTGGCGCTGTTTTTCAGCTACCCCGATACAATCGAGGTAGAGGTAGAGTTAGAAAGCACTACGCCACCTATTTATGTTCAAGCTAATACAGATGGCTTCATTGAAGATATATTGGTTTCTGAAAATGACAGGGTAATCAAAGATCAAATTTTAGCTCAAATCCGAACTGCCGTAAACAATTCCAACGATAAACATATTATTCGCTCACCAAAAAATGGGATCGTTTTATTTGATTCTAAAAAAATCAGCAAAAACCCAATCAAATCCCAAGACTCCTTATTTACTATAGTGTCCAATAATAAAAAAGATGGTATCATTGCAAAATGTTTTGTTTCAAGTAACAATCTGGAAAGAATAAGTCAGGGCTCGAAAACAAATATCCATTTAGAAGCTTTTAGTGCTCAAAAATACGGTCTATTGGATTCAGAGATAGCCAAAATATCTACCACCCCAATTAAAAAAGACAGTTCTGACACCCCACTCTATCTAACAACTATGTATTTAGACCTCCCCTTGATTACGAGTTTTAAAGACACTATCCCATTTGAAACTAAATTAAGTGGCGTAGCCCAAGTTTTTACAGAAAAGAAAAATTTTCTACAACGGATCTATATAAAATACATCATTGAAAATGGTTCTTGATTTATCTTAGAGTAAACAATAATCTAAAAAACTCACTGCATATAAACTTGATAAACTGCTTCAAAAACAAAAGCTTCAAATACAAATGCAGGAAAATAACTCAAGCGAGTGAAATTATTTATTGAATCAAATTTTCCTTCATAATGTGATTCGGATGGAGATTGTCCAAAGATTTGATGGAACAAGTACATACATATATATTCACCAAACTGAAAGCTAAAACCATAAATAAAAATTCTTGCCAACCAATGTAATGGATAAACATATGGAACAGCAACATTTAACCAAAAGGCAGTTAATACAAATCCATAGACAAAAATATAAAGGATGCTCCAGTAACCAAAAAATCGAACATC
This sequence comes from Bacteroidota bacterium, assembly GCA_020627525.1. Taxonomy (GTDB): domain Bacteria; phylum Bacteroidota; class Bacteroidia; order Chitinophagales; family UBA2359; genus JAHDGP01. The sequence continues at coordinate 255 of JAHDGP010000040.1, read as the reverse complement.
GACCTTACTCTTTCCCGCTCGAATATACATCTCAATACTGTCGTAAATTGATGTAAAAACTACTTCTAAGAAACAACCAAATGCAGAGAATAACAATCCTAGTTTTATAAATTCTATCATCTTGAAAACTTTACAGTTATGCAAAGTTAATACCTTTTGGTTAGTGTAAAATTTATTTGCAAACAATGTTCAAACAACAACTTCTAAATCTAAAAAATTGATTAGTCATATCAAGACTTCGTTTTCCGACTATTT
>JAHDGP010000039.1 GCA_020627525.1 Bacteroidota bacterium | reverse complement strand
GAAAAAATAACACATATTAACTACTCAAAAACCGACTCGTCAAACCCACTCGCCAGCTTACTATAGGAAGAAGGCACCTAGTAGAACATTTTATGGAAAAATGCAAATTTATTTTTCAGCCTATCAACTTTAAACTTAACTTTTAGCAGTGATTCCATTTTGAAAATATTTGATTGTCCCCAATTTTTAGCACAAAATTGACACATCCAAACCCACTCGCCAGCTTACTATAGGAAGAAGGCACCTAGTAGAACATTTTATGGAAAAATGCAAATTTATTTTTCAGCCTATCAACTTTAAACTTAACTTTTAGCAGTGATTCCATTTTGAAAATATTTGATTGTCCCCAATTTTTAGCACAAAATTGACACATCCAAACCCACTCGCCAGCTTACTATAGGAAGAAGGCACCTAGTAACACAAATTTGTGAAAAAAGCAAACTTTTCCAAAAATTATTAGAATTTACTCCATTTATCTATTGACTTTGCTTAATAAATAGTCAATAAGCTCATTTATTCAAGCTTAATAAATATCTTTGCACATTATTTCAACTGAATACACATTTTAATGAAAAATCTTAGCAAACTATCCCTTGCTTTAATGTTTTTGGTTTTCTTCTCTTGCTCACCAAAAAATAAAGCAGTTCAAAGTGGAGATGCAGCAACTTCAGAAACAAGTAACAAAACAGAAGCTGTCCAAACAGCGAATTCTACAAACCCAAACTCTACAGACGTGAATTTAAACGAACAAGCATCAACTGATGAAGAACTAATTAAAAAATACATTGCTGACAATGGCTTAAAAGCAGAGCGTGATCCTTCTGGATTGTACTATGTTATTGAAGAGCCAGGTTCTGCTGAAAAACCATCTGCTCAAGATCAAATTAAAGCACATTACCACGGAATGTTATTAGATGGTACTGTCTTTGACTCTTCAGTAGACAGAGGACAACCTTTTGATTTTCCGTTGGGAAGAGTTATTCCAGGATGGCAAACAGGTATCCCTAAATTTGGTAGAGGTGGAAAAGGTAAATTAATCATTCCTTCTGGAATGGCTTACGGTCCTAGAGCTGCTGGTTCTATCCCTGCTAACTCTGTTCTTGTATTTGATGTTGAGGTAATCGACTTTTTTAACCAAGAAGCAAAAGACGAAGAGGTAATCAAAAAATACATAACTGATAACAAATTGAAAGCAGAACGTGATCCTTCAGGATTATACTATGTTGTTGAAACACCAGGAACTGCTGAAAAACCTGGCTTAGAAAACCAAGTAACTGTGCATTATCACGGTACTTTGACAGACGGAACAGTTTTTGATTCTTCTGTTGATCGTGGTAAACCTGCTACTTTCCCTCTAAATGGCGTTGTGCCAGGATGGCAAGTAGGTATTCCTAAATTTGGTAAAGGCGGAAAAGGTAAATTAATCATTCCTTCTGGAATGGCTTATGGTTCTCGTCCTGCTGGAAAAATTCCACCTAATTCTTGCTTAATTTTTGATGTTGAAGTAATTGATTTTCAATAAAAATTAGCGGACCCAATATTAGAGGTTCAAATCATATTAAAAGACCTCCACTGTTTTTAACTTTGGAGGTCTTTTTATTTAAACAACTAAGGCAGATAAAAAATGAAAATATTAATTTCAAATGATGACAGCATTTACTCAAATGGTATTAAATGTCTTGTAGAGATAGCCAAAAAATTTGGCGATGTTATTGTTGTCGCTCCCAACAAACCTCAATCTGCCAAAGGGCACTCTATTTCATTGACAGAACCACTAAGATTGAAAAGAAAAGAATTATTTGGTCCCGATGTAGAAGCCTATGCCTGCTCTGGCACTCCAGTTGATTGTGTCAAACTGGCTCTGGATATTGTTTATGACGAGCTACCAGATTTATGCCTATCTGGCATTAACCATGGTTCCAATGCTTCCGTAAATGTTATATACTCAGGTACAATGGGTGCAGCAATGGAAGCAACAATGCACGGTATTCCAGCAATAGGTTTTTCAGATGTTAATTACGATGAAAAGGGGGATTTAGCTGTTTGTAAAATGTATGCTCCCATAATTATTGAACAGTTTCTAAAATTTGAAAAGACAAAACATCGTTTAATCAATGTTAACTTTCCATCTATTGATGTGGAGGAAGTCATGGGTATAAAAATTTGTAGACAATCAATGGATGTCTGGAAGGAAAAATTCGTGGAAAGAGAAGATCCACATGGAGGAAAATATTATTGGTTGACAGGACAGTTTCAAAGCCAAGATTTAGGAGCAGATACCGATGTACATGCTATCAAAAATGGTTATGTATCTGTTGTTCCTGTTAAATATGATTTAACAGCTCATGAAGACATTGCTTATCTAAATAAAGAATGGAATATCAATGAAAAGGTCGGATGATTCATCAAAAAAAATGGGTGCTAAACTCGGGTTTATTGACAACTCTTGGTTTGGATTTTTGTTAGGTTTACTTATTCCTATTCTAGGAGCATTGTTTTTCTATATCTTTTTAATTGAAGAAAACAGTTGGGGGAAGTTTTCCGATGCAATGGCAAATCCAATAATTTTATCTCCACTGATCAGATTGGGAGCCATTTTTAACCTACTCTTGTTTTTTATATTTATTTGGACAAAAAAAGACCTCGCAGCACGTGGGGTCATTTTTTCTACATTCATTTATGGTGGTCTTGTAATCTACCTCATTTATTTTCGTTAATACATTTATAAAAATAATCATGAAACGAATAGCTGTATTTCCAGGTTCTTTTGATCCTATAACCATTGGTCATTTAGATATTGTAAATCGTGCCTTGCCTCTTTTTGATGAAATTGTTGTAGCTATTGGAAACAATTCTGCCAAAAAATATTTTTTTCCACTGGATAAAAGATTAGACTTGCTAAAAAATCTTTTCAAAAACGAAGAAAAAGTTTCTATCAATGCATATGAAGGCTTAACTGTTGATTTTTGCAAATCAGAAGAAGCACAGTTTATAATTAGAGGACTAAGATCTAGCACTGACTTTGAATACGAAAAAACAATAGCCTTATTCAATAAAGAATTGAAAGGTGGTGTAGAGACTATATTTATGGCAAGTTCTCCAAAATATTCCCACATAAGCTCAACAGTTGTTAGAGAAATATTAAAATACGGTGGTGATGTTAGCCCATTTGTACCTAAAGAGATCGCAACAACTATAGTTTGATTCGTGTCTTTATCAAAAATAAAAATTTACCATTACAATTCTTGTTGAGTTTATAATTGAATAGTTGTATTTTTACGACAAACTTTTTTAGAAAAACGCTTATGTTAAAACATATCACTTGTTTTTTACTGATATTAGTCATATCTGTTATAAAATTAAATGCTGCTTGTCCAACTAGTTTAGTTACGGGTTTATCAGATACCGCAGGTAGCCATTGTGAAGATGGAATTAATTTAACCCAATTCGCCGCTCAAGTAACAGCAGATGTTGATAAGGCTGAGTACGATTTAGTATGGTTTGATCAAACAAATACAGAAATTATAGACCCAAGTGCTGTTTTTCCACCTCTTAACACATTAGGGGTTGTTCAAGACTTTACCTTCGAATTAAAGTTAGTTTGTAAAGATGATAATAGTATTTCTATTTCTGGTGGCACATACACAGCAACCGTTTTTCCTAGTACAAACCTAGGTCAATGCACTGGTCTTATAACAACAAGCAATGAATGTGATGCAACAGTTGAAATAGTAAATCAATGTTCTAACATTGGATTGGTAGTTGAGTATCAAACAGCTCAAGGTACCTGGACAACAATTCCACCAACTTTTCCACTTGGATCACAAAACAATAGTGTAAATTATAGGGTTTATTATCCAGGAGGTTTAAATGAAGGTTGTAGCCTTATAGGAAATAAAACAATAAACTGTCCATTTCCTTGTGATCCAGCAGATTGCCAAAGTTTAATATTGATTCCTCCAGTAGATGTAAATTGGGATTATGATCCAATAAGTTTTTGTAATGGAGATTCTTACAACTTAGATGATAGCAGAATGATTGATTTTGCAGGAAGTGGCTTGATAGAAGAAGTAAATTTTGACAAGCCAGAATGTGCCAATCCTGTTTGGTATCAAAATGGCTCAATAGTAGCTCCCAATGTCAATTTTACACACAACAATACTGATTGCGAACCTATTGTTTTAAATTATAATTTAGAAATTGAATGCTCTGCTGATGCAAGTGTCTCAGAACCCGCTGGAAGTTTTCAAGCGACTGTCTTTCCCGACTTAAACAATTTTTTCAAAAGACCAGCCGATCCTTGCAGTAGACAATTAGACATTACTTGTACCAGCCCCAATATTTTAGTAGAATATTCTATTGATGGTATGAGTTATGATGCATCTGTTTTGTTACCACCCCTTACTCCTGCAGATCCACCTCAAATAATTTATTATAGAGTTAGATATATAAATGGCTTTACTGCTCCTACAAACTGCCCAAGTCTTGAATCTGCATTTACAGCCAATTGCAATTCGGCTTGCCCAACAGATGTTGTTCCATATCCAAACTTAAACATTTTACCATATTGTGCTGAAGACGGTCCAACTATAGGTATAACTCCAATTCAAGAAGCGATTAGCATGAGCCCAGAAGCTGAATTTATTTGGACTTATGAAAATGGCGCACCTATTACAATAATCAATGGTAATCAAATAACATTACAATATCAAGGAGATGGTTGTCATGTAGATACTCAAAAGTTGTCGATTAGGGTGGAATGCAGTAGCGATCCCACTTTTTCTGAAGATGGTGGCACTTATGATGTGATTGTCTTTCCTCCTATTAATGCAAGTACTTTTATTGAACCTACGGATTGTAATCCTGAGATTGTATTGAACTGTCCAGCAAATAACGATCTAATCGTTGAATATTCTGTAAATGGTGCCTTTTTCACAGAGACTGTTCCTCCAGATTTAATGCAAAATGATTTATTGACTTATAGGATTACTTCAAAAGGAAACAGTTTTACAAGTGGAGGGTGTTTTTTGGAAGGTACTTACAATTGTAATGATGCTTGTAAAGAGGCTGGAATTGGTTCTAACGAAACACTCTGCAACTCTGATGATACTGTTTTTGGTTTGGATCAATTTCTAACTAACAGTGACGCTTTTGGTATCTGGACAGAAAGTTCGGTTGTTCCTTCTTCAGGAGCTTTTGATGCTGCCACTGGACGTTTTAGTCCTTTTGGTCAAATTGCAGGCACCTATTTATTTAAATATAAATTTGAGGAAGATCAAACAACAGGTTGCCCTGCCGATTCTACTATAATTACTATTAATATTGAAAACGGAGTGGAGGCTGAAATAAATCCTGCTGCAACTGCATGCAACGATGGTGGAAATCCTACTTCAATTGATTTTAACGATTTAATTATTGAATCTGAAGTACCAGGTACTTGGATTGCTCCTGATAACTCTTTTCAATTCACATTGAGTTCAACAATAGATTTTACAGGTATAAACTCAGGTGACTATGTATTTACTTACAATGTGGTCAAAGATGCTACAGATTGTGGCACTGCCAATTTAGAAACAATCATTTCGGTAAATGAATGTCTAGGCAAAATAAAAATGCCTACAGCATTTAGCCCTAATGCAGATGGGCTTCATGATTTCTTAACCATTTTGAATACAGACGGTGTAGAATCTTTAGAGTTTAACATTTTCAATAGATGGGGACAGCGTGTTTACCATTCTCAAGACAAAACTCAAGGTTGGGATGGAATATTTAACAGAGTAGAACAGGAAATGGGTGTTTATCTTTATTACATTAAAGTAAATTACTTGAATGGTGAAAGCGAAAATGTTAAGGGCAATATCACATTGGTAAGATAAATAACTCTATGAAAATATTTTTAAAATCAAAATTATTTTGTTTAATACTCCCAGCTATTTTACTTAGCTCGATAAATAATCTACACCCCCAACAAACAGAGATTCAATTAGATTCAACATTGATTGACATTTCAGTTTTAACAGAAGATTTATACGTTCCCTGGGAAATTGCTGTTGATCCAACTGGCTTACTTTGGATGACTGAACGCAGCGGTATAGTAAGTACTGTTGATTCCGAAACAGGCAACAAAACTGAACTGCTGGTATTAGAGGATTGTGTCGAAATTTTGGAATCAGGGCTTTTAGGATTATGCCTGCATCCTCACTTTTTAGACAAACCTTTTGTGTATTTTGTTTATACTTATAATAATCAAAACGGAGATTTAAAAGAAAAATTAGTTCGCTATACTTACAATGCTTCTGAAAAAATATTAGAAGATGAATTTATTTTGATTGATGAAATTAGAGCATTCAAAACCCACAACGGTTCAAGGGTTTTTATTACTCCCGATTTAAAAATTTTGATGACAACAGGCGATGCTCAGGAAACCTCCTCCTCTCAAAATATTGAAAACTTAAATGGTAAAATTCTTCGCCTCAATTTAGATGGAAGCATTCCTACAGATAATCCAATTGAAGACAGTCCTGTTTATTCACTGGGACACCGCAACCCTCAAGGAATTGTTTTGACAAACAATGGTTATATTTTCAGCTCCGAACACGGTCCAAACTCAGATGACGAATTAAACATCATTGAAAAAGGTGGCAACTACGGCTGGCCAGATGTTCAAGGCTTCTGCGATGATCCTCTTGAGAGTAATTTTTGTGAAATGACAGAAGTAAACCAGCCAAGAGTAATTTGGACACCGACCATTGCGCCTGGGGGAATAGATTTTTACAACCACCCAAGTATTCCCGAATGGCAAAACTCGATCATTTTAGCAGTATTAAAACAAAAAGACTTTAGAGTGATGAAGCTAAACAATGCTGGTACAAGTGTACGCTCGGGAGAAGCATTGCAAAACTTAAAAGATGATTATGGAAGATTTAGAGATGTGTGTGTAATGCCAAATGGAAGTATTATTCTAACGACCTCTAACAAGGATGGATATGGAAATGATATTTATGGACCTGACAAATTGTTGTTGCTAAAAAGTGACAATGAAATCGAAAACTACCCAATCCCAAAATTCACCTATGTGTATGATGAGGCAACAGAAACATTTTCATTTAACAACTTATCACAAAATGCTACAAGTTATGAATGGGATTTTGATGATGGTACAATATCAACAGAAATTCATCCAACAAAAAAATATCAAGAAACAGGCGAGTATGAGATAAAGTTAACGGCTTTTAATGAAGGCTTTGCAAATTTTCAAAAATATACCATCTCTGTAAATGTTGATCAAGTAATGGCAAGTTTTGATTTCACTTCTGAATGCCTATCTACAACTTTCATCAATCAATCTATAAATGGCAATGATTATCAATGGGAGTTTGGAGACGGCAACAGCAGTTTAGAAGAAAATCCAATCAATATTTATGATGCTTCCGGCAATTATACCGTTTCTTTAATTGCAAGTAATATTGATGAAAACAACAATGTTTTTTCTGATACTTCTACCTTAAATATAGAAATTGAAGATTGCATAGACGGCTTAAGTCAATTAGGTCAAGAATCAAAAATATCCGTCTATCCTAGCCCAACTTCAGGTTATTTTTACGTTGAAATACCACAAAACTTCCAAGCTGTCCAGTTTGAACTCCTAAATAGTGCAGGAAAAGTTGTAAAATCAGAAAAAATTGAAGATATTAATTCAACAAATATTTCAAAAAACTATGGTGATTTAGCTTCAGGATTGTATTTGATCAAATTTTATAATAGATATGGCTCGTCTTTATCTTCTAAAATTGTACTGAAATAAAAGCAAATCATTATTTTTGTGCCAATAATGCACTTTATTCGGTTAATTATCTATTAGATAGTGCCATCAAACAAATCATATATAACAAAAACAACTATACGAAATGTTGAATCTTATACTTTTTGGTCCTCCAGGTAGTGGCAAAGGAACGCAAGCTGAAAAATTAATAGACAAATACAATTTAAAACATATATCTACCGGTAATCTGTTGAGAAGTGAAGTTTCAGCACAAACTCAATTGGGTATCGAAGCTAAAAAGTTTATGGATGCTGGTGAATTGGTTCCAGATGAGGTTGTAATTGGAATGATTAGCAATGCATTAGATGAACATTCTAATTCAGTAAAAGGTTTTATTTTTGATGGATTTCCAAGAACAGTTGCTCAAGCAGAAGCTTTGGACAAATTGTTGACAGAAAAATCATTGAGCATTTCAAAAGTATTGTCATTGCACGTAAGCGAAGATGAATTGGTTGATAGATTATTGAAAAGAGCCAAAGATTCTGGTCGTGCCGATGATAATGAAGAAACGATTCGAAACAGAATGAAAGTCTACAGAGAAAAAACATCTGTTGTAGCAGATTACTATGCAGATCAGGTAAAGCTTGCTGATATTGTGGGGGAAGGCAGTATTGAGGATATATCTGCATCTATTTGCAAACAAATTGATGCATAAAATTGAACAAACTTTTATAATCAGAATATGCTGGTTAAAAGTTTGATCAAGAAATAATTTTTTAAATTATAACAATAAAAAGGACGTACTTTAAGGTTCGTCCTTTTTTTATACGTCATTATTTATTCAAATTCGTATTATAACTGATGAAGTCAATATTTTTTAATAGTAAATAAATTTCATCAAAAACACTGAAGTGATAACCCATCGTTTCTTTTAGAGCATTCATTATGGAAAAAGGAAATTTTGTTGATTACGTAAAAATCTGTTGTACCTCTGGAAATGGGGGTAAAGGTTCTACCCACTTGCATAGAGAAAAGTTTATTGAAAGAGGCGGACCAGATGGTGGAGATGGTGGTCGTGGAGGACATATTATCCTTAGAGGCAATAGTAATTTGTGGACATTGCTTCACTTAAAATACAGAAAACATGTAAAAGCTGGACATGGTGGAGATGGAAGCGGCAATCAGCGAAGTGGTAAAGATGGTCAGGATGTTATCTTGGATGTTCCGATAGGAACGGTTGCCAAAGATTTTGAGACTGATGAAGTAGAATTTGAAATAATGAAAGATGGCGAAATGCATGTTTGGTTGCCAGGTGGAATGGGTGGACGAGGAAATGTGCATTTTAAATCTTCAGTTAACCAAACACCCAAATATGCTCAGCCAGGAATTCCAGGGCAAGAGTCTTGGAAAATATTAGAGTTAAAAGTTTTAGCAGATGTTGGTTTAGTAGGGTTTCCAAATGCAGGAAAATCTACATTGCTCGCTAGTATTTCGGCTGCCAAGCCTAAAATTGCCAATTACCCATTTACGACCCTTGTTCCAAACTTAGGAATCGTATCGTATCGGGATGATCGTTCTTTTGTAATGGCAGATATTCCTGGAATCATCGAAAATGCCCACCAAGGAAAAGGTTTAGGACATCGCTTTTTGAAACACATCGAAAGGAATAGTATTTTGCTGTTCATGGTTCCCGCCGATACGGAGGACATAGCTAAAGAGTTTGAAATTTTATTAAATGAGTGCGCTCAGTTCAATAAAGACTTGCTAGATAAAGAGCGTTTACTAGCCATTACCAAAGCAGACTTAATTGATGATGAGTTGGAAGAAATGTTGCGAGAGGGACTGCCCGAAAACATTCCGACTGTCTTTATATCCTCGATCACTGGGAAGAACATTCAACAATTGAAAGATATGATTTGGAAGAGTATTAATGGTTAATGATTTAATGCTTAAATGTGATTAATGATTCAATAAAATGCGAGAATGCAGGAATGCGAGAATAAACTGAAGCCTGAGGTTTATTCGCAACTACCAAGTTGTATTTAATGCATAAATGTGATTAATGATTTAATAAAATGCGAGAATAAACTGAAGCCTGAGGTTTATTCGCAACTACCAAGTTGTATTTTTCTGTTAAATATTATCTGCGAATGAAGACTCGAAGGCTGAACATCAATGATTTAATGCTTAAATGTGATTAATGATTTAATAAAATGCAGGAATGCGAGAATAAACCGAAGCCTGAGGTTTATTCGCAACTACCAAGTTGTATTTTTCTGTTAAACATTATCTGCGAATGAAGACTCGAAGGCTGAACATCAATGATTTAATGCATAAATGTGATTAATGATTTAATAAAATGCGAGAATAAACTGAAGCCTGAGGTTTATTCGCAACTACCAAGTTGTATTTTTCTGTTAAATATTATCTGCGAATGAAGACTCGAAGGCTGAACTAAGTTCACCCTTTCGTTACAACAAAATAATTACCTCTATTTTCTTTTATAACAATCTCAATATCTTTTTCGATAAATTCTCCCTGAGTAACAGCGTCAAATCTCTGACCGTTTACTTCAATAATCCCAGATATTTTTAAATCCGTAACAGCTTTTCCATTTGCACCCACCAATTCATCGCTTCCCGCCATTTTAATCGAATAGCCTTTATCAGCATCTTGTGTTGTTTCCAAAGCCACTTTTTCAAAGTAAGGGGAGTTAAACAAACTTCCTCCAATGAAAAAGCTCAAGACCAAGGATGCCAGCAAGGAGAACATAACCATTGCAAAGGCACCAGATATTTCTCCATTCCCTACTTCAGAAAAATCAAACAGGTTGTTACCAATCAAACTGAGTGAAAGCCCTGACACTATTGCTATTACACCTAATATCCCTGCGACTCCAAATCCGGGTATGACAAAGACCTCTAAAGCGAGCAGTAGTAGTCCAACCACAAATAAAACAATCTCCCAATTTGCAGCCAATCCTTCAATATAATTAGGGGCAAAATATAGAATTGCAGCACCAAATGATGCCAATAGGGCAAAACCAATCCCTGGACTTTGAAGTTCAAAATACAATCCCGCAAAAATAATCGCTAACAAAGCACCCTGAAACGCAGGATTTGTTAAAAAGTCCCACAAATTATCAACTGTACTAACCGTTTGTTTTTCCGTTTTTCCAGGATCAATTTCTAAATATTTCATTAAATCTTCCACATCTTCAAACATTCCTTCACAATAGCCATTTTCCCGTGCCTCAAGAGTTGTAAATGTCACAATTTTTGTAGAATCAACTATTCCAGGAACAACAATCTTTTCATCAACCATCCCTTCCGCTATCAAAGGGTCTCGATTTTGTGCTTGTGCAGTTGCTCGCATAGTTGCACGCATGTATGATTGATATTTTTCTGGCATTTTTTCACCCGTCTGATTAACAACGGAAGCAGCCCCGATTTCAGCACTCCTTGACATAAAAATACTATCACAAGCAATCGAAATCAAAGCACCAGCAGAGGCAGCATTGTGATTTATATAGGCAATTGTTGTTATATCTGTATTTAACAATAAAGACCTAATTGAATCTGCCATATCAACAGCACCACCATATGTATTTAACTCCATTATCAAAAAGTCCGCATGCATATTTTCAGCATTCTGTACAGCTTTTTTGGCTTTACGGAAAGCAGATGGGAATATAGATTCATTTATTTTGAAAACATAAGCAGATTTATCATTGATTTGACCAAATAAGCTTAAACCAAATAGAAATAAAATTATCGTAAAAATTGATTTATGATTTTTCATTATATTTATCTTTATTAACTTTGGAGTATCCTTCCCTAGTGAACAAACTTGAAACCTGAATATTAGGGTTTAATAAATGTTAAGGAATGTAAAATTATTATCTTAACAGAGTTAAATCTATATTCAATAACTAAAAAACAGGCATAAACATTCAATAAAAGCAAAAAACTATTGCTAATGTAGTAGTTTTGTATAAATTTAATTCTAATTATGAGAAAGCTTAACTTAAGTATATTGTTGAGCTTTTTACTGCCAATACTACTCGCAGGTCAAAAAGCAGAAACTATACATATAGCTCAGCCAGAAGAAACTCTGTATGGAATTTCTAGGATACACGACGTATCCGTTGATGAACTATTGAACAACAACCCCTATTTACGAATCGGTTTATTAGAAGTTGGTGATACCCTTTTAATTACAACTGGTAATAAAATCAATATTGTTGAGTCGCCACCTCCATTTGATGTAAATTTCGAAGATGGAAACCGACATGTGGTTAAAGAAAAGGAAACTATTTACAGTTTATCTAAGAGGTATAACATTCCTGTAAGGAGTATTCTTGCCTATAACCCCAATATAGACAGCAATGTGATACACGTTTCCGATACGTTAAATATCCCGCTAAATTTACTTATGGAAGACACTGAAGACAATGCAATGTCAGAAAATGCCTTTCAAGCAAACTTTATTCACGTTGTAGATCAGGGAGAAACACTCTACGGTATTTCTAAACGCTATGAAGTACCTATTGAAAAATTAATCCAATACAATAGAAGCTTAAACAGACAAGTACTAAATATTGGGGATACCTTGTTTGTAAACAGCGAAACAGATGTCGTTGCTATTTTACCTTTGGAAAATGGAGATAATACAATTACAACACAACGCAATAATCAAGAAGCGCAAAAAGATTTTCACGTTGGTGAAGATGAGTTTAGTAGAGCTGTAAACACATATCATACAGTTTCCTCTGGCGAAACGCTTTATCGTATTTCCAAACAATACAACGTAACTGTTGATGAAATAAAATTTTGGAATAATTTATCTTCCAATGCCATTCATCCAGATCAATTGCTGATAACTGGCATTCAGTATGTGGAAAGTTTTCCTAATGGTCCCTCTGAAAATACACCATCTTTTGAAGTTGAAGTAGAAAACAGTAAAGGCGCACAAGAAGTCATTACTGATAATTCTTTGGAAATTTACAAAACAGACGATACTTACCAACAACCATCCACTGAAATAATAGAAACAGAAACAAATTATTCTGGAGATGGCGAAACGATGTTTGATAAATTAAATTATGATGAAAATAATAATACAAATGTTGAATATACTGAAACTACAACAAAGGTAAATGAAAGTGAATTGACAGCATTTGACCAACCTGATTACAATGCAATTGAAGGCAAACCAAATATTACTATCCCTGGCTTTGCTCCAGGTGAAGACCCTTCAGATTATGTAATTGTTGATGGTAAGAAAATATTGAAATCAGAGTTTAAAATGACGGTTAAAAAAGAGACTTATTATGCACTTACTGATACTACCGTTTATCAAAATCCGATAAGAATTGAAGACCGTCCTGTTATTGTTGAAGAGGAAGTTTTAGAAGAAAACACTGTCGAAGAAACAGAGAGCGTTTATCACAAAATTGATTATTCAAAATTAAGCCCTATTTACCACCAAGTTGGTACAGGGGAAACACTTGAATCAATTGGAACTTTAAAAAATCAAAAGACGGAGGCTTTGTTGGTTTGGAATAATATTGGAAATAGTGATCCACTCCCCAAAGAAATGATTGTTGGTTGGTTTATTCCTAAAAAAGAGCAAAAAGCAGCCGCTGTAAGTCCAGTTGTACATGTTAGCTCATTGGAAAGAGATTTTCGTGATGGATACAACAAGCGCAACAAAAACCAACTGAATTACAAAAAAGTTAAAGGCAGAAGTAAAGGAAGCTGGTTAAAAGATAAATCTGCTTTTGAGAAAAATTTCTACGCACTTCATAGAAGCGCTCCAAACAAAAGCTATATCAGAGTCATCAATCCAATGAATAATAAATCTGTTTATGTGAAAGTGATTGGAAAATTACCAGATGTAGGAGAAAACGCAGATGTTGATTTAAAACTTACTTCGGCTGCTGTTAAAAAACTTGGTCTAAGAGATGATAAGTTTGTGGTAGATTGGAGCTATCACGTTCAGAAATAGTATTTTATTCGAAAAATAAAAACCATAACCCCACTTTCAATTATTGATTGTGGGGTTTTGTTTTTGATGGTCAAACTAAAATTCTTACGATGAAAAGATAAATATAAACCACTTGAAAAATTAGTATCTTTGTTATTACCATATTTAACGAATGAATAATAAAAAGAAATACACTAAAGAATTTGAAAAGTCTTTGAATGAGTTTGTAAATGAATTGAAAAATTATGTTTCAACTGAGACAGGTGAATGGACAATAAAAGGTTTTATTGATATTTACAAGAACATATATACAATTTCTTCTGATACAAAAATTGTTTCTAAAATTCTAGAAATACATCTTTTCCCTGAAATACTGAGATTTGCAAACAAGGCTGGATATAAAATTATTCTTGCCAAACACCAAAATTGGTACCCTGATTTAACTTTAGTTCATAAAAACAATGAGGACATTAAATTCGCACTTGATTTAAAAACAACATTTCGGAGAAATAATAACTTAGCAGGCTTTACACTCGGAAGTCATGGAGCATATTTCAAAGAACGTGATAAAGATAAAAATATTCAATTTCCGTATAATCAATACTCTGGGCATTATTGCTTAGGAGTTATATATACCAGAACAGATTTAGAAAATATTTCTGAAACAGAAATTTTTAACGTTAATGAACTTGCAGAAGAATATGAGAATAAAGTTGAGCCCATAGGAGACAGAAAAATTACAACAGTTGAAAATCTAAAATCAATTGTTTCAGTTATAAAAGATTTTGACTTTTTTGCAGCACCAAAATGGAAAATAGCAAGTGATAGTCAAGGCTCTGGAAATACGGCTAACATTGGATCAATAAAAGATATTGACGATTTAAAAAATGGAAATGGCGTATTTAGTAAATTGGGAGAAAAGTGGTTTGATGAATATTGGATGAATTACGGTACAGCTACAATGATAAGAGATGGAAAATCTGTTAAAGTTAATAGTATATGGGATTTTCTTGAATTTAAAGGAAGACTTGATTTAATTGATAAAGTAAATGCCAAAGGGGCTAAAAGAAAACCAAAAAAATGAAAATATTTGTACCACCAATTAAATCACAAGGAATAAAAACAAAACTTGTTGAATGGATTTCTTCAAATATCAAAGAAATAAAGTTTGATAGGTGGGTAGAACCATTTATGGGTACAGGTGTTGTTGCATTTAATGTTAGACCCAAAAAAGCCTTGCTATGTGATAGCAACCCACACATTATTAATTTTTACAATGCTTTAAAAGATAAAGAAATAACAAGTAGCATTGTAAAACAACATTTGATAATTGAAGGTGAAAAATTATTAAAGTCAGATGGAAAACATTACTATGAAATAAGAAATCGATTTAATGAAACAGGAAGCCCACTTGATTTTCTATTTCTTAGTCGATCATGTTTTAATGGAATGATGAGATTTAATAAAAAAGGAGGTTATAATGTACCATTTTGTAAAAAACCAAACAGGTTTGCACAAGCATTAGTTACTAAAATTACCAATCAAGTAGAAAATATTAGCCAAATTATAGAAAATGGTGATTACACTTTTATAAATCAGGATTTCAAAATTACCTTAGAACAAATAGAATCGTCCAACTTGGTTTATTCAGATCCTCCTTATATTGGAAGACATGTTGACTATTTTGATTCCTGGTCGGTTGATGAAGAAATAATTTTGAAAAATGGGCTAATGAAATCAAATGCCAATTTCATTCTTTCTACTTGGCTCAGTAACAAATATCGAGTTAATAATTATGTGTTTGATATTTGGAAAGACTGTTTTGTTACCACAAAAGAACATTTTTATCATGTTGGCGGAAAAGAGTCTAATCGTAATGCTGTTTATGAAGCTCTATTATCAAATATTCCATTAACTGATAGTATTTCTAATGCAGATATGAAATTTCGCATTGATTCCAACGAATCTCAATTAACAAGTAAACCTAAAACATATTCTTCTCCAAAACAACTAACTTTAACACTTGAAGAACAAAAGCCTAATTCCTAGTACATTAGTACAATAAGCCAAGATTTCACAAATAATCTAGCATTTGAGCACAAACATACCATAAGTCTGCTCGAATATTTTTTTAATATTGTATTCCTATTTGCGCAAAATCGTAACTTTGCAGCATGATTCTAAATAATATAACAGAAGCCATTGGAAATACACCAATGGTTTATCTAAACAATACAGTTGATGGTATACCTGCTAAAGTTGCAGCAAAAGTAGAATACTTCAACCCTGGCAACTCCATTAAAGACCGTATGGCTTTGAATATGATCTTAAAAGCAGAAGAAGAAGGCAAATTAAAACCAGGTGGAACCATTATTGAAGGAACCTCTGGAAACACAGGAATGGGACTCGCTTTGGTCGCTATTGCTAGAGGTTACAAATGTATTTTCACAACAACAGATAAACAATCTAAAGAAAAGGTAGATATATTGAGGGCCGTTGGTGCCAAAGTTGAGGTTTGTCCAACAGCAGTTGCTCCCGAAGATCCTCGTTCTTATTATTCTAGAGCCCAAACGCTAAGTGAAGAAATTGAAAATTCGGTGTACCTCAACCAATATTTCAATTTAGCGAATCAAGAAGCACATTATATGACGACTGGTCCTGAAATTTGGAAACAAACAGAAGGTAAAATTACACACTTGGTTGTTGGTGTTGGTACGGGTGGAACAATTTCTGGTACAGCTAAATACTTAAAAGAACAAAATCCTGATGTAAAAATCATTGGCGTGGATACTTATGGTTCTACCCTAAAAGAATACCACGAAACAGGAAAAATTGATGAAAGCGCAATTTATCCTTACATTACTGAAGGAATTGGAGAAGATATTATTCCATCAAATATTGATTTTTCATTGATTGATAAATTTGTGAAAGTTACCGACCAAGATGGTGCTTTGGCAACGCGTGAGTTAGCCGAAAGAGAAGGAATGTTTGTTGGTTATTCATGTGGTTCTGCATTATGTGGTGTAAGACAAATCAAAGATGAATTGAAAGAAACTGATTTAGTTGTCGTCGTTTTTCACGACCACGGAAGTAGATATGTTGGAAAGGTTTACAACGACGATTGGTTGAAAGAAAAGAACTTTATATAATCGCTTCGCTCAACGACCTCAAATGAATTTTTGTATAAATTAAAAATATCAATCAAAAAAATGAACATAAAATATACAGACCAAATAGGTAAGGAGATTGAAATAAATCATCCTGCAAAAAGAATTGTTTCTTTGGTTCCTTCGCAAACGGAATTACTCTTTGATTTAGGCTTGAGTGAGGAAGTGATTGGTATTACAAAGTTTTGTGTTCATCCAAAATCTTGGTTTGCGAATAAAACGAGAATTGGTGGTACTAAAAATCCAGACATTGAAAAAATACTGTCTTTAGAACCTGATTTGATTATTGCAAATAAAGAAGAAAATGTGGAAGAACACATTTTAGCACTTGAAGCGAAAGTTCCAGTTTGGACAAGCGATGTCAAAAATTTTGATGAAGCCTTAAATATGATCCAAAATGTAGGAGAAATAACTGGCAAGTCAGAAAAAGCAAAAGAACTGGTCGATGTAATTTCTACCAATGTAGAATTATTGGAAAAAGTGGAGGGTAAGTCTGTAGCATATTTGATTTGGAGAAATCCTTATATGACCGTTGGAGGCGATACTTTTATCAGTAATCTTTTAACGCGCGTAGGGTTTAAAAACGTTTTTGAAAAACAGCTTCGTTATCCTCAAACTATAATGGAAGAAATCAAACGTAAAAATCCTGATTACTTATTTTTATCATCGGAGCCATATCCTTTTAAACAAGAACATATTGAAGAATTACAAAAGCATATGCCTGATGTAAAATTTATGTTAGTAGATGGAGAAAAGTTTTCTTGGTATGGTAGCCATATGTTGAAATTTGGTGAATACTGGAATCAATTAAAAAAAGAATTATAATTCGTTAAAAGAAAATTGCATTCAAAAACACGCACCTTCAATCCTAAATTTTCTAATTCGCTAAATGGAATATTTCGGATTGAAGGTTTTAAAAAAATCATTATTGAGTCTACTCCAAAAAGAGATAATTTTCACAAAATGGAATTTTTTAGATGAGATTTGCATTTTTCAAGATTTGTTGATGGCTGAGCATCAGCGGATCGAGAAAAATGGAAAGATCGCTAAAAAAAACATTTTTGATTTTTTATCTTTCTGGAGTGGACTCATTGTTAAATACTAGCACATTCCTCATTAAACTTTAATTAAAAAATCTTGTTTTCAGGATTAGAAAGTCTCGGGTATTTAGGATTATTCATTTCTGCTTTTCTAGCGGCAACCGTTCTCCCGTTTAGCTCTGAAGCCATCCTCGCTATTTTCGTCCATCAAAATTACAATATTCATTTACATGTTCTTGTAGCTACAATTGGAAACTCCCTTGGTGGAATAACAACTTACGCTTTAGGCTATTTAGGGAAAATGGAATGGCTGGAAAAATATTTTCGAGTTAAAAAAGAAAAAGTGCTCTCCTTTAAAAAATACTCAGATAAATATGGCGCATATCTAGGTATTCTATCTTGGGCACCAATCATTGGAGATGTAGTGGGTGTTGGCTTAGGGTTTT
>JAHDGP010000038.1 GCA_020627525.1 Bacteroidota bacterium | reverse complement strand
ATGTTAATAACATTGATTTATGAAGTATAGACTGTTTCATTTTTTTTTTTAATTATGTATACCCATACAACTAAACATTTTTAAAAATATATCCAAAACTCCTCTGGAGCTAATAGCTAATTTTTTTTAAATGTTGTTTGTTTCTCCAAAATGTCTAGTTGTGTGATGTATACCAATGAAATCGAAAGTGTTATCAATTATTAAAATAAAATTTAATTTACAAATTATTTAGCAACTTAAAACCTAATAACATCGTTATTTTTGTGCATCTTTTACTTGTCAAAAAAGCTGAAATTCATTTTATGAAAATCAAAAAAAGCGTCTGTTTAATATTGATTGTTGCCCTTGTTTTTACGAATATTGATGTTTTGGGACATAAATATTTGGAAGAAGGTTTTTCCATTCAAATGGTTACAGACGAATTTAATCAGTTGACAGATATTGAATTTGACCATCAAGGAAGAATGTTTGCAGGATTGCGGAAAGGTTATATTTATTTAAAAGATGGAATCGAACCAGCTCAGCTGATTATAGACATAAATGAAGAAGTAAACAACATTGGAGACTTGGGGTTGATGAGCATTGCCTTAGATCCCAACTTTGAAGAGAATGGCTATTTGTACGTCTTATTCTTCGCTGATTTATATTATATCAGAAGTGTTAATTCACCAAATTACGATCCAACCTTTGATCATTATGGTCCCTCTATTCACCGTTTGTACAGGTATACTTTAGATGCAAATACAGATTTTTCAACAGTAATTCCAGACAGCAAAAAAATATTAGTAGGCAAAGATTTAGCGGATGGAATACCACAGTTAGCAAATGCACATGGAAGTGGTTCTTTAGAGTTTGGAACGGATGGCTCATTATTTATTTCTTGCGGAGATGCTTCAACTTATGAAGGCCCTTATGTTGGAATGGGACCTCCCTTTTATGGTGAATTTGCAACTCAAGCGCTGGATGATGGGATTATTAAAGATTATGAAGAAGTAGGTTCTTATAGATCGCAATTGGTAGATAATTTGAATGGCAAAATATTGCGCATAGATCCTGAGACGGGTGACGGATTATCTACCAATCCTTTTTTTAACACAGAAAATCCAAGAGCACCTCGCTCGCGAGTTTGGTCAATGGGTTTGCGAAATCCATTTAGGTTTACCGTTAAACCCAGTTCTGGTAGTAGCAATATAGAAGATGGTAAGCCTGGTGTTTTGATGATTGGTGATGTAGGGGAAGGTACTTGGGAGGAGTTTAATATTGCAGATCGTGGAGGCTTGAATTTTGGCTGGCCTTTGTTTGAAGGTATTGAAAGAATTTTGACTTACGATACGTTGATAGTAGAAAATAAAACGGCTCCCAATCCTTTGTTTTATGAAAACAATTGTGAACAGGAGTATTTTACTTTTCACGATTTGATAGATCAAAATGCAGCAACAATTGTTGTTCATGAAAATCCTTGTGATACCACTCAATTGGTTCCTGAATCTATTCCAACTTTCAGGCATCAACTGCCAAGTATGATGTGGCCGCATGAAGACAAAGGTGGTATTGCATTTGTTCCTGATTATAATCAATTGGGTGTTCCCTATCCATTGTCGATAGAAGGGCAAACAGAGATTGAAAACGATGGAAATTTTATTGGAAATGCAAGCATAGGAGGCGATTTTTACGAAGGCGAAGTTTGGCCAGAACGTTTTCATCAGGGTTACTTTCATACAGATTTTGTTGGTGGATGGATTCGATTTATGAAGATCAATGACTTGAATGAGATAGAGCAGGTTTTTGAATTTTATGAGGATGAAATGAGTATTGTAAATTTGAAATACAATCCACATGACGATTGTTTGTATCTTATAAATTTCGATTGGGAGAAAGTGGAGTTGCATAAAATATGTTACAATGTAAATCCGCCGCCTGTGGCTGTTATCAATTGCGATGAAAATTATGGACCGTCTCCATTGGTGGTAAATTTTGATGCTTCAGATTCTTTTGATTCGATGGGAGAAGCCCTTACTTATAAGTGGGACTTTGGCGACGGAGCAGTAACGGAGGTTAGTAGTGATGCATTTGTCAGTCACAGCTTTGCGACGGAGGGGAGTGCGCCAGTTGCATTTACAGTAAAGCTGACGATTACAGACGAAGCGGGCAACGAAGGGAGGGCAGAAAAAATCGTTTCACTGAACAACACTCCGCCAAATGTACAAATAAGTAGTATTGCTGATGGTTTTAAATATTCTTTGGCTGGTATAAATATTTTGGATTTGGCAGCGACCGTTGAAGATGCAGAACACACGGAAGACGAATTGACTTATTATTGGCAGACTCTTTTGTATCACGATACACACGTCCATCCTGAGCCGAGAGTAAAAGAAAAAACGACAACTACCTTACTAGATCCTGTCGGTTGCGACGGAGTAGAATATTATTACGAAATTAAATTGACAGTTGAAGATGCTGTCGGACTTACTGGTTCAGATTCTCGTTTTATTTTCCCTGATTGCGAAAGTGAAGCATTTGTTGAGTTGGCTTCTTTTTATGCGAACGAAATGGGGCAGTCCGTATCGCTAAACTGGTTGGTCTTAAATGAAGTAGATGTTAAAAATTATGAGGTGCAAAGGTCCGTAAATACAGGCGATTGGGTAAGCATAGAAACAGTAAATGCAAATACACCTTCTGTCGATCAATCGTATCAATCTTTCGACTATCCCGAAACGCCAGGCTATTTGTCTTATCGAATAAAGATAAATAGCAATACGGGAGTTTCTGTTTATTCTAAGCCAGTTCAAATTACTTTTTTATTGCGAGAACCTATTCATTTATATCCCAATCCATCAAAGGATTTTGTCAATATAGAGTTTGGTAACTTGAACGATGATGCACAAATTGAAATATACAACTCGAATGGTTTGTTGGTTGCTGCGAAGAGTTATCTAAGTTTTGAAAGTACTGGTTTTGTTACTGATAAAGTAGACATTAGTAAATTTTCCAGTGGAATGTATTTTGTGAAATTTTCTAATGGAACAGAATCGTATGTCGAGAAATTGATGGTTAGATGATTGAACATAAAAAACAGACAGCCCGAATAAATCGAACTGTCTGTATAAGTACTCGAACAAAAGTAATCAAGTATTCAGAAATCATCTTTTTCCGATTTACTACGTCAAAAAAAGTATTCCGTAGCCCTGCTATGCAAGATTTTTTTTCCTTATAAATCAAAAAAATATTTCTTCTGATTTACTTGATTTCTTTTGTCCAAGTACATATGAAAATTTTATCCCAATTTCCTAACTCATTATTAGCTTTCTTTACAATCTTCTTTCAAAGCTATCATTTCTTCTTGACTAGCAACTGATACTTGTGTTCCATCTTCGTATTCAACAGTTACAGGGTAAACCAATTCTGGTCTTTCTGCATCTCTACCAGCTTCTTCTTTGTATGCTCTAATTGCTGCTTTGAAAGTATCGTGATCTGCAAAAGTGCTTGTTTCACCTGCTATAGTTGCACTGATTGGAAATACCAACGAGAAACATTTGAAACCTTTTCCTCTTTCACCACCTTTTCCGCGACCATTTCTTGGACATTCGCTTTTTAGTTCTTTAAGCATTTCAGCACTGGCTACATCAACGATCTCTCCTTCTTGATTTACTACTTGGATAGGGAAAACCAAATCAGGCTTATTTTCTCTTGTTTTTTCAACATCATTTGCTTCAAACCAATCAGTAATTGTTTCGTGTAAGTCTTCGTAGCTTTCTACTGATGCCGTTGTTTCATCTACGAAGGCAATTGTTACAGGGAAAATAAATTCTAAGCAGTGGTTTTTACCAACAACGCCCCTTTGCATGGAGTTGATAGAATCGTCGCTAAAGTTTTCAATGTCTACCAATGATACATCTTCTTTGGTACAAGAAGTAAATCCAATTGCTAAAACAGCAAACATTAAAAGTGTCCAAGTTTTGAAATTTTGCATTTTGAAATTCATTTTATTAAATTTTATGAGTTTAAAAATATTTATAGTCTTTTTTCGATTAAAGCAGTTTCATTGCCCGCTTCAATTAGATAAGCAGCACTCTATATTTTTGTACTCACTTTTTTTGAAAAATATTTTTTATTCTAAAAATTAAGTATTTGGTAGTTATAAATTTTGCTGACAAAAAGTTAAGGCTCTTTCTGCTTGTAACACAATGGTATCCTATCAATCTTTGTGGAGGCTAGATCTTATTGTATAAGTTATCACGAGCTGACTCATTTGAAACATGATAACCATTCTCCAGCTTTTTAGAATGAGTGGAATACTCAAACAATTAGTGTAATTTGTATTGGGTTAGAAAGAATAAACAGGGTAAAGTGTAGGTATTAATGAAGGCTTTTTAGGGTTTTTTGAATTTCAATTAGATCATTTGAAATTATTTCATCATCAACTAAATACAATTTTCTAAAGTTATGAAGGTGACATTTTCGCATTTTTTTATTACCACAAAAGTAACAAGGTGCTCTTCTATCAAATTTTCTATTCTCTATTCTTAATATAAGTGCTAGTGGAATCTGATAATAGGGTAAGTTTAATATATCTTTATACCCCTGAAGTGTTCCTGGTCCACCATGTAAATACTCCCCGTTTTTATAGCGATTATTTATTTCATAGAAAGAATTATTCTGAAGGTACTTTATAACTATTTGATCCACAAATTTTAAAAGTGAATTTATTTTAGTTTTGAGTAGAACTTGCTCATTTGCCAGTGTTGTAAAACAACAACAACCAGTGTCCTCATAAATATGCCTATGACCTTTGGGAGGAATTCTCTCTCCAATTTCTTTCACATTTGGGAATCTTTCAGGAAAGGGAGATATGTCTATTTGAATGAGGTATTCATCATTATCCTCACTATCTACAATTATCTCCCCTACAAATTGGTTATCTGATTTTACGAAAGAAAGGGAAGGATATTTTTGAAGAACTTCTTCTATTTGAATATCAATACTATCTTCCATAAGGTTTAGGTGCAAGAGCACTTCCTATCAGATTCGATTTTCTATTTGATTTCATTTCTGAGCTTTCATCTTTGCCATTAGGAAAACGATCACCAAAGTGTTTTTGGAGGTGCTTACTAGCTTTTTTAAAATTATCTTCTTCTTTTGCTTTTTGGCAAGCATCAACGAGTTTATCAAGAGCACTCAAGAAGTCATTTTCTCTAGTATCAGAAAAATCTTCAAATAAATCTTCACCTTCTGGTGTAGTAGGACGGAGACATTCAAATTTATCATTTAAAGTGGATTGAATTGCCTTCATTGTTTCTCTAAAGGCAACATCATCATAATCATCTTCGACATAATTTTGAGCAACTAATATGGTAAGTGCAAAACCACTGGGGAATTTCAGGTTTGTATTTTTATTTTCTCTGAAATTTTTCCAAGCCTTTGCATATCTGACTATCCTTCTTAACTGGGCAGTTGCTTCGTCTTTGAACCATTGAGAGAACTCACTTGGATTGCTCTCTATCCAACCTTTGCTTTTATGAGCCAGATTGATTTCGTCATTTTCATCATAGTATATTGGAAGATCAATATGGTGACCATCTGAAAAAATCACTCTGACGCAGGTTGTTTTTCGTTTGGGTGGAGTATCTGTATGATCCTTAACAGCATTGAATACCCAGCTATGCCAAGTCTGTATTTGTTTTTTATTGTCTTCGCCCTCTTTTTCTACAAAATACACGCCATAATCAAGGTCATACTTGCGAATTGGATTATCATCATCGTCATACTCTACAATGGGGTTGACTACTACTCCAATGTCAAATGAACCTTGAGGAATGAACTTCGGTTGGAGTTCATCTGGTTTCTCTTCCTTAAAGTATTTTTTGATCTTATCTTTGAGCGCGTCTCTGCTGTTGATAAGTTCTTTTTTTCGTTTTTTTGTAAGTTCTATTTTATTTTTATTAAAGTCGATAAATTCTTTGTGTAATCGTGCCATTTGTTAGAAATTTTAAAAGTTAAAACTATTTTTGTATTTGTTTAAGATTAAGGAATTCTCCTCTTGTTTGGATAGGAACTCTATTGGTGTAATAATCACCTTCTAGATTTTTTACTCCATTTGTTTCGCTAAAAATCACTGTTTCAGTTCCGTAGTGAAGTGGAAATCCCTGATTTGGCCTACCTTCATTTAGATAGCTATAAATCAATTTAAATGAACCATCCTTTTCATCTTGGACAACAACATCAAGGCTTGTAGAAGGAGATGATAACTCACCATTTTTTTTGTAAGTGTATGATTTTATCAGAAGTGATGAACCAGTTTGGATAATTTCTTTTTTATGTCGAAGTTCATCAGAATGAATGTTACAATTTTCGTCCCGATATTCATATCTCAATAATCCCTCATAGCTCCCACTAAAATCAGGAATTCTAAGCAGCCATTTAAAAGGTCGGTAACGCCAAAGAAACTTGTCAATGAGGTACAAAATTCCAATTACAGCAGAAAAGGCGATGAAGGAAATCTCATTGGAGATAATAAATGAACCCAAGAAAATTACTATGCCTAGCCCAACTATAAGATATATGAGAATTTTGGGTTTATAAAATCGTAAAAAATTATTGTCCATAGCTACTTTTAAAAAATAAATTAGGCATAAGTTTGCCTGTCTTCCACCTGATTTTAGGCGCAGATACATTATAATTCTTCCCAAAAAAGTCTAGAATATTTCTATTCAGTCTTTTTAAGAGATGATAAATAACAAAAAATAGAGTTTTTTTTGTAGGCGAGAATTCTATGTAGTAATTTTAAACTTCCAATGTTTTTAGTGGTCACTATTTTGATCGCCAGAAACTCATAGCCACCTAATTACCAGTTAGGTGGCTTATATTTACCATACCATTAATTAGTCATAATTCGTGCCAACGATAAAATAGTAGAAAAAGTATGCAATAATGGCACTATATGTTATGTATTTATTTTTTTGTCAGTGTCATATTGACATTAATGGTTTCAAAAATAGTTTTTGAGCTGGGTTCGTAATTTTCTCCCAAACTTGAGATCATTTCAAACAGATTTGTTTTGTTTATATCTATGTCCCATTCTGATGAATTGGAAGTTGCCAATGATTTATCGTTTTGAGGCTATTAAACTAAATCAAATTGTTCTACCAAGGTAGTGTTCAAACAAATTAAAATCTCTGAATCAAGTTTGAAAAATTGGATATATTTGAATAGAAAATCAATGCTTTAAGTATTTTTGTCAGAGTACGTACTTCAGTAGCAGATTAAATATAATTATGTCAGATCAAAAACTGTGGAATGAGCTAAGGCAAGGCAAACATGTTGCTTTAGAAAAAATATATAGAACCTATTTCAGTGATTTGTACAATTACGGAAAAAAGTTTGCTACCGATGAAGCGACGGTGGAAGATTGCATACAAGAACTGTTTGTAGAGCTTTGGAATAATAGAGAAGGGCTTTCCGAAACAAATGCGATCAGACCCTATTTATATGTATCACTCAAAAGAAAACTTTTTAGAACGGTAAAGAAAATCAGGAAATCAACCGATACAGAATTGGTGGAAACACATTTTGATGCAGAGTTGTCAATAGATGAACTGATGATCAATAATGAGCAAGATGAGGAGCAAAAAGCCAAACTAAAAGGAGCTTTTGAACAATTGAGCGAACGGCAAAAAGAGGTTTTGTATTTAAAATATTTTTCAGAAATGGATTATAAAGGAATATCAGAAGTTATGGACCTCAATTATCAATCGGCTAGAAACTTGGTTTCGCGAGCCATTCAAAAGTTATCTAAATATATGCTTTTATTGACTGTTGTATTTTTTTTAATGTAAACTGAGTACAAAAAAGCTTCTGATGCCTTATAGTATTAAATGGATATTATGATAGCTAGACAAACAAATATTTACTTAATACTAATGAGCTTTTCATTGATAATATTGCAAGGATGTGTAAAAAATGAAAAAGAGTCAATTATAGAAAGTGAATTGCAAGAATACTTTGATTCATTTTCTGAAGAAGCACAGATTAGAGGTGTTGATATACAATTTGATGCTATAGAAATAGCAGCTTATATTGAAAATATAGAAAGACAAGGCACTTTAGGACAATGTATGACTTACTCCGATGGATCAAAAGAGGTGATCATTGATGAAAATTATTGGAGTAGAATCAGTAATTCAGAAAAGGAGTTTTTGGTTTTTCACGAATTGGGACATTGTGTTTTAGGAAGAGAACATTTGGATGAATCGGACAACAGGGGCAATTGCATCAGTATTATGCAGAGCGGAGAAGGCGGATGTCGAGCAAATTTTAGAAGGCAAAATCGAGCGGAATACCTCGATGAATTATTTGAATATAGTAATGATTGAAAAATAAATTACCGATTTCAGCAAAGAGGTTTTTTGATACACAAATCAAAAAAACGAATGCATAGCAGGGCTACGGAAAGGGTTTTTGATGAAGTGCATCATAAAAGCTCAAAGCTCAAATCGGGAAGTTATTCTTTAATCATTACTTGATTAATTTTTACTATATGGATAAATATCTACAATATGATTACAATGATTTTACTCAAGAGCCTTCTTTTGTAAATTGGGTTAGAACGTCCAATAAAGAAGATGAATTATTTTGGAACAAATGGATAGAAAAAAATCCAGAAAAAAATGAAGAGGTTGAAAAGGCTAGAAAGGTAGTAAGTCAATTAGTATTTAAAGAGCCAAAGACAGAAAAGGCACTAGAGGATAAAATATGGTCTAAAATTGCAGCTGAAACGCAAGGAGCAAAAGTAGTCAATATGCCACCAAATAAAAATAAGGAAAGTGGTGGAGTGATTAGAAAATTAATGGTTTTCACTGCTGTGGCAGCATCGCTTATCGCAGTCATGTTCGTTTACTTGGGATCAGATTTTGATACAAACATTTCTACTCAATTGGCAGAAACAAAAACAGTCAATCTTCCTGATGGATCTGTTATTGAAATAAATGCAAGTTCTGAAATTGCCTACGATAAAGATTCATGGAACGAAAACAGGATTGTTGAAATGGAAGGTGAGGCTTTCTTTTCTGTAGAAAAAGGATCGAAGTTTGAAGTGAAAACACCTACTGGAACTGTAACAGTACTTGGTACAAGTTTCAATATTTTTGCGAGGGACAAAGAATTGAATGTATACTGTGCTACTGGAAAAGTCGCTGTAGCATCTTCTACTGAACAAACCATATTGACACCCAACGAAAGCGTTGCTGTAATCAATGACAAGCACAATAAGAAATCTCAAGTAGCAAAAAAACAAAATAGAAGCAATTGGAGACAAGCGATGTACGCTTATGAAGGAGCAACATTAAGTAAAGTTGTAGAAGACTTGGAGCGCCAATTTGATATAGAAGTATTACTTGATGCTAAATTGCAAGCTTCAAAATACACAGGTAGTTTTATGGGGAAAAATAAAGAAAAAGCACTATCAGAAGTTTTTTGGCCTCTTGATTTGAAGTATGAAATGGATGGAAGAAATGTAAAGATTACCAAATAGGTGATAAGACCAATTTAATAACCATCAAAATGTAATTCAAAGTTTGTCCAATTTGCAATGTACTTAAATTTCTTTATGCGGTATTTCATTTTTATCGGTTTTTGTTTTCTTATATTGACTTCAATAAATGCACAATCTATTGAGGATTCGGTACGCATAGACTTTGTAGCAGATGAGTTGCCATTGGAGACTGTTTTTACAGAATTGGAAGAGGAGTATGGCATTCGTTTTTCGTATGCTACAGAAGCGATAGGTGATAAGAAAGTAAATGCCAATTTTAAAGATAAATCCATTGAAGAGGTAATGGATTATTTATTGATGGGGGAAAGAATGGAATACAAAGTCATTGCTGACAATGTTTTGTTGCGAAAAATGGCGGACTACAAAACCCAAGAAGACGAACGATATCGAAAGGGGATGCACATTCGTGGTAAGGTTACACAAGCCGATGAAAATGAGGCGGCACTTCCTTTTGCTGCTATTTTTGTTGAAAACTCTAGTGTTGGTACTTATTCTGATGAAAATGGAAACTTTGACCTTGAAATTCCAGCAAATTATAAAGAGGAAAAAATCACAATTCATTACTTAGGCTTTAAAGATGTAACATATGAAATAAAAGAATTGGAAAGCGAAATTTTGATCGTTTCCCTAAATAATGAGCCATTCTCAGTTTCGGAAGTTATGATTGTAAACAGGCAAAAACCTGTAAGAATAAATGCATTGAAAAATTCAATGAGTTTATCAAACTCTCAATTGGATAATATGACTTCGGGATTGGCAGGGGTAGATTTGGCAAAGCAAGTGCAGTTGTTACCGGGCGTTGCTGCTTTTGATGATGCATCGGCAGATATAAAAATTCGAGGAAGTAAAGCCGATGAAACACTTATGATTTTGGACGGAATGCCGATTTATAATGCTAGTCATTACTATGGGATTTTCAGTTCAATCAATACCGATTTTGTGGATTCTGTGAATGTCTATAAAAATATTTTCCCTTTAGAATATGGCGGCAAAACAGCTGGAATTGTAGAAATGCTGAGTGATGACAAACAAGTAGATAAAATTAATGTAAAAGCCAATGTGAATTTGCTCACCGCTTCGTCGGTTATCAAAGTACCGATTTCTTCAAAGAGTATGTTGTCATTGGCTGGCAGATCAACTTTGAAAGATGTTAGCAACTCGCAATTCAATACTGTTTCCAGTAATTCTTTTGTAAATGATAATGAACAATCATTTTTAGATCCAATACCAAGTGAAAAAATAAATCCAAATTTTAATTTTTGGGATGTCAATGGAAAATTCCAATGGATGCCTTCAGAAAAAGATTATTTGAGTTTGAATTTTTTTAAAAGCTCTGATGAATATAAAGTTTCGTACAACAGATTTAGAAAAGATCGAAATGCAGATGAGTTGAATCTAGCTGCAAGCGAGTTTGAAACTTGGAGCAGTGTTGCTGGGAGTATGCAATACAAAAGAGGACTTTCGAATAAGCTTAGTTTAAATTCCTGTATTTCATTTTCACAATATAAAAATGACTCAGAAATTGATTTCAAGCTGGATAAAAAACAAGGCCAAGACAGACCGCCACAGCTTAATTTTAATGCCAAACAAGCCAATGATCTAAAAGATATAAATGTTGATGCGCACTTGAATTTTAAAATTTTGAATGGTACATTTAAGTCTGGATTAGCAGCCACCAGGCACGATATAGAATACAATTTTATAGAAAATAAACGCAACCAATTAAAAGGAGATGAAGTGGTTTATAAAGGCAGTGTCTATGCTGGTTATGAAGTTTTATTAGCTAAAAAAATAAACTTAAATACAGGTTTGCGTGTGACTTATTACGATAAGGAAGAACGCTTGTATTGGTCGCCTAGAGCCTTGGTGAATTACAATTTTACCAATAACCTGTCTTTGAAATCTTCCTTTAGTTATTATCAGCAATTTATAAGAGAATTTGAATATGAATATCTTGGAGAAAATAAATATTTATGGGTAAATGCAGGTTTGAATAAAGTACCAGTTTTAGAAACTCAAAACTTTATGGTTGGTGGAACAGCCATTCTTAAAAAATTTACAATAGATATTGAAGCTTATCATAAAAATATGGATGGGCTGACAGAGTACTCCGTGGTTCAACCAGGGAGAAATAACGATGGGAACCCAAGAGATTATTTTACATTTGTAGGAGATGGGCGCTCAACTGGTATTGATATTTTGTTGAGTTCAGCTTATAAAAAATACAATACTTATCTAGCTTATACGCTTAGTAAAACTGAGCAGCGTTATGAAAAAATATATAATGGAGATCATTTTGCAACGGATGATGATAGGCGTCATCAATTAAAATGGATAAATAGTTATAAGTTTGGCGATTTCCTTTTTGGTATGGACTGTATTTTTGCGAGTGGTAGACCTTATACAGATGCTAATAAATTGGGGGCAAATGGAGATATACGAAATGCTTCTCCAGAAAATGGGATAAGTACCTTGCCTTCCTACAAACGATTGGATCTAAGTGTAGCCTATAATTTTAATTTATTAAATCAAAAATCTAAATTGTCTTTTTCGATATTCAATGTATTAAATACTCAAAATGTAAAATACATTCAAAATGTCAATTCTGAAATTCAACGAAATCAAGTGCCTATAAGTACTGTCATTGGCAGTGAAGCCAGCTTGCTCAATCGAACCTTTAATTTGAGTTTTACCATGTCAGTGAAGTAATGTTTTAATGTGATTAATGATACAATGTTTTTAAAAAATGTTGCTGAGCGGAGTCGAAGCATAATGTGATTAATGATACAATGTACTTCATTCTGAAGCCTGAGGTTTATTCGCAACTACAGAACTGTATTTTTCAGTTTACTATTATCTGCGAATAAAGACTCGAAGGCTGAACGTACTTCATTCTGAAGCCTGAGGTTTATTCGCAACTTCAAAGATATATTCTTCTGTTAAATATAGTCTGTGAATAAAGACTCGAAGGCTGAACCCATCACTCAAAAAACATCTTTTCTTAATTTTTTTTAGAACTAGTGAGTACAAAACCCAATCTGCTCCCTTCTATAAATAACTGACAATATTTAGTATTAGAAAAATTGAATCGGCCGATTCTTGATAGTTTTTTCTTAATCTACAAAGTGGTAGCATTTGTTGCTAGTGCTGTATTTATTAATGCTCTAAATTTTATAAAATGAAAGGAAACAATTTAAGAATTATGTTGCTATTGTTTTTATCGGCAATGGTGTTGCAGTCTTGTTCAAAAGATGCAGAATTATTATCAGTAGATGAATCAAGAAACGAAAGAGGTGGTGATAGATCTGGTGGAAACAATGGACCCAATGGCGGAAACAATGGACCCAACGGTGGAAACAATGATAATGGTAATGTGGATCGCCTTGATAATGAAATTGTGTATGAGTGGACAGAGTTATTACTAAATTTAGAACGTTATGCAGGAGGGATGCGACCCAATGCATCGGCGAGAGCGTTGGCATATATTAGCTTAGCTGGCTATGAAACGGCTGTGCCAGGAATGCGTGGTAAAATATCAAATTCACAGTTGCTTCCAGGCTTTAATATTGATGACAATCAGTTTGAGCGGGGAGTAAATTTTGAGTTGGCTTTAAATGCAGCTTATGCAGATGTACTAGATCATTTTTTGTTGAATTTACCCAGCAATTTAGAAAGCAAAATTGGTGAATTGGAAGAGGCAACAGAAGAGCGTTTAACGGTAAATATGTCTGATCGAAGAATACGTGATTCAAAAGAGTGGGGCGCCTATGTTGCCAATCAGGTAATAGCATATAGCCAGACCGATACAGAGGCAGAAGCACAGATTTTGCAACCCCAACCACTTTCGTATGAGCCGCCAACAGGTGATGGTTACTGGACATATTCAGCAGAACAAGAGCGCGCATTGTTTCCATATTGGGCGTCTGTAAGAACATTCGTAGTGGGTACAAATGAGACAACAACGCGCCCACCTATTCCTTACAGTGAAAATCCTAATAGCCCATATTTTAGAGAAATGGAAGAAGTGTACCAAGTAAACAATACTGCGAGAGCGGAGGACAATGAACAATTGTGGATAGCAGAATTTTGGAGTGACGATGTAGAAGGTTTAATGTTTAGCCCTCCCGCAAGACAATATTCAATCGCAAACCAATTGATTGATCAACGCAATTTAAGTTTGGAGCAAACGCTTTTGTTATATGTAAAATTAGGCTTTGCCCTAAACGACGCAGCGGTATCTACGTGGAAATATAAGTACGAACATATGGTAATGAGACCAAACGTTTACATACACGAATTTATCGACCCAAACTATCAAACGAATTTGTACAGTTTAATCCCTTGGCCAAACCCGACCTTCCCAGGTTACCCTTCAGGGCACTCTTGTTTTGCATCGGCTGCTGCTGGTGTCTTTATAGACTTCTTTGGCAATCAAACAAACTTTACAGACAGATCACACGAAGGTAGAACAGAGTTTAGAGGAGCCCCAAGAAAGTTCAATTCATTTGAACAAATGGCGAGAGAAAATGCTTTTTCAAGAATTCCTTTGGGTGTACATATCAGAATGGATTGCACGGAAGGTTTGCGTTTGGGATACGAAATTTCAGATGGTATAAATGCGTATGATTTGTCAAGACCAAATAGTTAAGTAAGTGGACATAAGTAATCGAGTAAATCAAAATAAATATTTTTTTGATTTACACGGAAAAAAAGTCAAGGCGGTCCGTCGCACGGTAGTTGGGCTATCGAGTGTCGAGCCAGGTTATTTTTTTGACACAGGAAATCATAAAAAGATGATTTTTGAATGCTTGATTACTTTTGTTCGCTTACTTAAAATAATATACAAAAAAGCCCTCACAGTTTACTGTGGGGGCTTTTTTTGAGCAAATATACTTTTGAGTTTCTTACGAAGCAATCAAAACATAGCCAGCCCAATGTTTGGGTTTGGCTCCGTTTTTAATCATATCAATCTTTGTGATCTGAAGTGCTTCAGTATAATTTTTATTTTTGTCTAACACTTGCCTGAAAAAGTGTTGTACAAGTTCGGCAGAACTTTTGTCATAAACCTTGAATAGTGTGTGAATGATATTGGAAGCACCAGAATAGATAAAACCTCTATTGATTGCCATTACGCCTTCTCCTTTTTCAATTTTTCCTCTGCCAGTATCGCAACAACTGAGCAAAATTAAGTCTGCATTTATTTGAAGATTGTAAGCATCGCCAATGTACAAAATAGGTTCTGTAGTAGGAATGTTTTTATTTTGTTTTGATGGTGAAAAAATTATACCTGATAAAAGTGGGTCTTTTTTGTTGAATACATAATGACCAGCTACATGAACATATTTATAATTCTTGATTTCTAATTTAAATCTAGGCGTAGTTGCTTTTTCATGAAGCCACTTTTTGCTTTCAAAGCCATGTTGTTTGAATTGTTTTTGAATGGCATTTATTTCTGTTTCAGAATGCAATAACTCTTGAAATTTTTTGTCACCTATTCTAATGTTTCTCTGTGCTTCTAACAAAGATTTTTTTTGCTTTTTGTTTGTATAAACAGGGGCAAAACCAATGTAATTGGTTTTGCTTTTTCGTTTTTTTCTACTATTTTTTTGTTGGATAGTCCATTGCAATAAGGTTGCCGAATAATGATAACTTACCTTGTATTTTTGAATTAGATAAGGCAATGAGCTGTACGTTGTGTTTGTTTCTGATGGGGCTGTTATTAGAGACTCAAAAGGTATTTCTGCAAGTATACCATCTGGAATAATTTGAATGGAATTTACTTCTTTTAAATTTTTGTTTTCAAGTGGAGCTTTTAGCAAAATATTAAATAGTTGGTGTCCAAAATCAATGAACTTTTTACGATTCATTTGATTGATAGCCTTTTTGTAATTTTCAATCAATTGCTCAACATTATCGGGTTTAATGATTTCTGAAACAGTTAATTTTGTTCTGGTAATAGAAAAAATATAGCTATTTTCATTACCCCAAAAATAAGAAACGATGGCTTCTTTATTTGACAGACTCTTTTGTATTTCTTTTAAATCTACAGGCTTGTCATTGTACTTCAATTGATGGTAATTAGGATATTTTTTTTCCAACTGTTGAATGAGTAGCTCGTGTTTTTCATTTAACAAAAATCTCTCCTTTTGTAATTTTTTAAGTCGTTTTTGTTCGTTGTCCAGTTTATTGAGTTCTTGTAAAATTTTTTGATTAACAGAAGTTAAACTTAACTTCACTTGACTCAGTTTTTTCAAGAGGGAAGGAGAGATATTTGCGTTTGCTTGTGCAGATTTTTCAGTTATTTCGGAAAATAAAATAGCAGCTTTGCTTTGTTCTGAAAAATAGAATGCTTGTTGTAAGTAGGAGTTGTTTTTATTGATACGATATTTAGAAAGATTGGCTTGAATGGCACTTTCAAACAATTCGTGAGAAATTTTTGCCAAATTTAATTTTGCAGATTCGAAGTTATAAGATGATCTCAATTTGTTAATCAAACGAGAAATGCCTTTGTAGTTTTTTATAGATGCATTTAGGTGGTGTATAGATTTTGTTTTTAGAAAATATTCTAAAAGAATATTTGCCTTTTGTTTAAGTACAAAAAGTAGATCAAACAAGTGATAGGAGTTGTCAAAGTTTGGTACTGTTGCCAAAGACTTTGATTGGAAGTTCAGTACTATCGCTTTTAAGGCCTCCTGCATGTATTCAATACATATTTCATACTCGCCTTTATCTTTATAGGCTAGAGCTATGTATTGCAATGATCTAAGTGTTCGGATATTGTATTTGCTTAATTTTTTTTGCCTAATTTCTAAAGCTTTGTTAAAGTATTTTATTGCTTCATCTTGTTTATTCACATTTTGATAAGTGTGTGCCATATTGTGATAAACCATCGCTTGATCTGGATGTTCATTTTTGCCTTTGTGAATTTTATCTAAAATTTCTAAACAAAAATTAAATAGATCAAAAGCTTTTTTGAGGTAATGTTGCTTTTTTACTTCATCACCAGCTTCCGTACTTTCGATAATAGGCGTAAGGTAATATGCCCCAAGGTTGTTTGCTGTAATTTGTACATTGTTATGATACTTTCCAAGCAATTCAATGGCGAGATTCAAACATTTTTCAGAGTACTCAATACCTTTTTTTGTATCACCTATAAATACATATGGTCCGGCAATTGCATTATAAATCTCAGCAACTTCTATACTTTTTTTGCCAAACAATTTTATAGACAATGTTAGGGCTTGGTTTAGGTATTCCAAAGCTTTTTCATGATGAGCAATTTGATAATAACTGAACCCAATGTCCTTGTATAGATTTGCTCTGATTTTCAAGTGTTCAGGATTTTTATCATTTAAAAAATCAAAACAAGATTTTAAATATTCAATCGCTTTTAAGTATAAATCAAAACTTATATACATTCCACCCACAAAACGATAGACTCTTAACAAATATGACTTAAAGGTTTCTGGGGTTTCCTTGCTAAGCAAAAATAGACGATCGACAACTTGTTTCGATTTTGTATAGTTGCCGAGAGATTTGTAAGTATTAGCCAACTTAATATTGGCTGTAATATAATCTGACCAATTTTTTTCCTTTTTCAGTTTGCTAACCAGTTTGACTAAATGTTGAGCAGCTTTTTCAAACTCAAACTGTCCTCTCAATTTATCAATAGTCCTAAATGTGTTTGCTTCTTTATCTTTATTATCTGTCTTCAAGATGTTAATTTAAAGAATGTTTGATGCTACAATGTACAATGAAGCAAATTAAAATAATAATTTATACGAGTTAAAATTATTGTAGTAAATGGTTTTTTAAATAAAGTTAGATTTGTTTCGAATCAAAAATACGCACATTCTATAGGGTGATGATTACCTATGAGCTAAATGTTTACACTGTATGCATAGAATTGTTGTTTGAGTTGATAAATATATGATTTGGTTCAATATTTTGTGTTGAGCACCTTCTTTCTTATTTTTGGTATTGTATAAAGGTTAATCTAAGAAACTTAATTTAAAATACAAATGCAATTGAGTAATAGGTCCAGTAGGAAAGAATTTAGCAATGATGAAATAATAAAAGCTTTTAGAAGCAATGACTCTAGAGTTGTACAACAATGCTATGCATCTACACAGCCGATTCTAAAAAAACTTATATTTAATAACTCGGGCAATGAAGAGGATTTGAAATCTACTCAGCAATATTGCTTTATGACTTTTTTTAAATATTGTCAGCGCAATGATTTTATTTTGACAAGTAAATTCAATACCTTTATTTATAGTATAGCCTACCGTCACTGGATGAAAACGCTTAGAAGAAGAAAAAAAGAAAGCGATTTAGATGTCATGTTGGAAAATATTCCTCAAGAAGGTGATAACGAATTAGAAACTTCTGAAATAGATAGGTTAGTAAGGGACATATTCCAACGACTATCTAGTGACTGTCAAAGACTGATAGGAATGAAGTTTGAAGAGGAAAAGTCTCATAGTGAAATAGCAGAGGTTTTAAAAATAACAGTGGGAAGTTCTAGGTTGAAACTCGCTCGTTGCAAAAACAGGTTAGCCAAAGCGTTATTAAAAGATCCATTGTACAATGATATTTTAATGAGCTACCCTTTTTTGAAAAAACTCCTCTGAAACTCTGGTTGATATACTAAAATTTTTTAAACAGTAACTCTAAGTTTGTATTTGAGTCAAAATTACAGTTGCGTTGAATTGTTGATCAATTTAAATATCAAAAATGAACGATCAAGATTTATTACTTATTGAAAAATATCTGGCGAAAGAACTCAGTGAAACAGAGTTAATTGACTTTCAAAAAAGGTTATCAGAAGATAAAGAGTTTTATGATTTCGCGATTGCTCAGAAAAAC
>JAHDGP010000440.1 GCA_020627525.1 Bacteroidota bacterium | reverse complement strand
CACTAATGTTATGATCCATTTAAAAACTCCGAAGGAGTGGCATTATCAATCATCAGCTTCTGGAGTTTTGATTACAATAATAAACGAACAAATGTTATTTGTAAGAAACGATTTTATCCTTAACTAAACAACAATGATTAAAGCATTCCTGCATTCTCGCATTGATTAACTAAAACCAATTACCTATGATAAGTTTTGAAGATTTTATGAAAGTAGATATCAGATACGGCAAAATACTGAGTGCAAAAGTATTTGAAAAGGCAAGAAAACCAGCTTATGTCCTTGAAATTGATTTTGGAAAAGAGATAGGAATTAAAAAATCCTCAGCCCAAATAACAGTCAACTACACGACAGAGGACTTAATTGGAAAGGGTATATTGGCTGTTGTTAATTTCCCCCCCAAACAAATTGCCAACCTAATGTCAGAAGTACTCGTTCTTGGATTAAGTGATGACAATGAAAATATCACCTTGTTATCTGCTGATTCAGTGGTAAAATTGGGGCAAAGAGTCCATTAATTGTAATGTTATTTTTTTTGGTAAAATATTTGATCTACTAATGATAACGGCAGCTAACAAATAATTAACTTAACTAGGTTGTTTATTGGCATCAAAACTTTTTACCTTTGCAAAAATTTTAAAAGAAAAATATGAAACATTTACTACCCTTAATTGCATTTTTAAGTTTTGTCAACATTTGGGCGCAAGACATAACTTCTATTCAAGAGGTTCGTCAATATGCTGCTTCAAACACTCCTACCGATGGCTCTTTTGAAGTTGAGTTTAAAGTTTCTGGAATATCCGTTAACGGCTCTGAACTTAGAGGTGTACGATATATAACAGACGGAACAGGTTATATTGCTGTTTATAACGGTAATTTTAACAATGCTGATGTTGTTGAAACTGGAGATGAAATCGTTATCACAGGTGAATTAATTGAATTTAATGGCCTTTTAGAAATCAGTAGTAGCGGAAATGATGCTTATTCTGTTGTAAGTTCTGGAAATACATTACCTAGCCCTGAGTTAT
Source organism: Bacteroidota bacterium (assembly GCA_020627525.1). Lineage (GTDB taxonomy): Bacteria > Bacteroidota > Bacteroidia > Chitinophagales > UBA2359 > JAHDGP01. The sequence goes on along the minus strand of JAHDGP010000440.1, from coordinate 1,920 downwards.
TGACACTATCTGATTTTAATAATAACAATGAAGCTAAATTTATATTAGTGGAAGATGTTTCGTTTACGGAAGGTGGTACTTTCGAAAGTGCTAAAAATTATGAGATTATTGATATTGGTGGAAATTCTGCACAAGTAAGAATTGATCAAGCAACAAACATTGTTGGTACTCCAATTCCCACTGGCAAAGCCAATTTAATTGGACTTTTAGGAGAATACAATGGTACTTTCCAAATGTTTCCAAGAAGCATCGCAGATATTTCTTCTGCTGGTGGCGCTCCAGGCTTCGCTTCTTCGGTTGTTTTAGAAGATTTTACTAAAAACAGCTTACGCTTGAGTTTTGATTCTCAAAACCCTGGTAACACAGTTTACAAATATGGTTTAACAAAAGAATACGAATTGGGTCAAGTTACAAGTGATGAGTTTGTAATCAATCACGATTTGACAATTACTGGTTTAGAGCCAGGAAATATCTACTATGTGAAAATTGAAACTGCAAGCCCTGACGGAGAAATTTCTACGGCAGAAGAATTGGTTTATGGAACCGTTTCAGAATCTACTGGTAATATTGAAATTTTATTCAACAAACCAGTAAACACTGATGTTTCTTCAGGTACGGATGCTGTTTATAATAATGAATTTGCTAAAAAAATTATTGAAATTATTGAAAGTGCTGAAGAGACTTTAGATATTGCTGTTTATAATTTTGATAATAAAAATGGAATCATCTCTGCTGTTAACCAAGCCTATAACAATGGAGTTAAAGTGAGATTTATTACTGACGACGACAATGATGCTAGTAATTACAACTCATTGCTCATTGGTGACAACAAAATCAGACGTTCTGGTTCTAATGGGATTATGCACCACAAGGTAATTGTTGTTGATGCATATGCTTCAGACCCTAACAAACCAGTGATTGTTGGTGGTTCTACCAACTTTACAGACGGACAATTGCACAATGATCCAAACAATTTAATCATCATCCAAGATCAAACATTAGCGAAAGCTTATACTTTAGAAATAGATCAATTGATGACTGGAACATTTGGAGATTCTAAAAAAGACAACAACCCTGAAAAATTCAAAATTGGAGGAAACAATGTTGAATTGATTGTTGGACCTTCCGACGAAGGATTGGCTAGAGTAAACTCGTTTTTGAATGATGCAGACTTTGAATTGTACTTTGCGATCCTTGCATTTACAAATACAACTGTTGCTTACACTATTAGAGATAGAATTAATGACAATGTTGCTGTTGTAGGTATTATGAATGATAGTTCAACTACTCCGTATGATATTTTGGTTGAAGATTTAGGCGATCAATTAATTGATGCAGACGATGGTATTTTCCACCATAAATATTTTATTGCTGACCAAGGTCATCCAACGTCAAATCCATCTGTTCTTTCTGGCTCTACAAACTGGTCTGGAAATGGATTTTTTAGAAGTGATGAAAATTTCTTGGTAATTTACAATGAGAGTATTGCAAACCAATACTTTCAAGAGTTTAGCCAAAGATATATTGACAATGGCGGAACAGAATTACCAACAAGCATTGATGATGTTATTTTAAGCGATCAATTGTCGGTTCAAATTTTCCCAAATCCTGTTCAAGAAAATCTTTTCATTTCAATGGATTCTGAAAATGCTCAAAAAGTTACTGCTAGAATTTTTGATGCTCAAGGAAAAACTGTTCAAGCTGAAGTTTTCAATACTGTTAATGGAAAGAATGTTTATAAAATAAATATTTCAACATTAGCAAAAGGAATGTATATTTTAAACCTTAACGGACATTCACAAAAATTTATATTAGAATAAAATTATAGAAATCAAAACGGGAAATTATTCTAAATCCCGTTTTGATTTGTTTTTCAGAAATTGATTATTATAAAAATACAGAATATGAAAAAAGTTTTAC
>JAHDGP010000439.1 GCA_020627525.1 Bacteroidota bacterium | reverse complement strand
TATGGAAGATTAAATGTATTTTGGAACACTTTTGAACCCTACTTATGCCCGACTGGCACCTGCCCTAATGCTATAAGTGGTTTGCTTCAACAGCCTCCTTCAAGCTGCCGTGTTCCGTCTTTGCAAGCAACAGATAAACTAACATTTGGAAAACTTTCTCAGTTAATTGCTGATAATCTAGACAATAATTTTATAAATGCACAAGAAGCATTTGTGACTTATGAGAACGAAATTTTAGAATTATTAGAATCCAATAAGAATAAGAAGTTGCACGATCTATATAACAAAGTAAAAAAGGAAGGCTACAGACTTCTGTTAAATGCTTTTGCCTACGACAAAGAAATAGTAATTACTGAAGGTCAATATTTATTGATTGACGATTTTTTGTCTGAATTGAAAAAAGAAACATCTTTGAGAGGACTTAAATCAGAAATTACAAAAATTCAAAGTTATTTACCAGTTGTTATTGAGAAAGATTTAAAAAGAGCGATTATTGATTTTGATAAAGCCAATGAAATTGTTGCATACAAAAATTCAGGTAATGCATTTGCCAATGGTTCAAAAGTTGCTTTGTTAAATAGTTCGTCAATTACTTCCACCTTGACTTTCAATTCTAAAATTCTTCAAGGAGATATTACAGTGAATCTTTATGATATAAAAGGAAACTTAGTAAAAGTTATAACAAAAAATGAATTTGTAAACAATGGCAATTTTAATTACAACATTGATAAGAGTGATTTGACAAGCGGCATTTATATCATTCAACTTCAATACGTTACAGAAAATAATAGTTTTATTGAAAACCTGAAGTTGCCTGTATTATAGATTTTTTGATATTTGAAATTTATTCACTGGGAGATTTAATAGTCTCTCAGTGGATTTTAAAACTTAGAATTATGTTTCCTAATCCTGAAATATTTGGCATTCAATTAAATTGGTACACCCTTTGGCAATGGTTGGCAATAATTGTTACAAGCCTATTTGCATTAATTTACATTCGTTATAACAAGACTTTAAATATTTCAATTTCCAAATTGATAATACTGATTTGTTGTTTAATATTTTGTGGTTATCCTGGTGCAAAAATTCTGTCAGCTGTTGACTATTTTTGTGAAACTGGTGCCTTGTTTACAGAAGAGTATATGAGCAGTTTTTCGATAATGGGTGGCGGGCTTAGAATGTATGGCGGGCTTCTGAGCTTGTTGCTAATTACTCCCGTATTGGCAAAAATCTTAGCTGTACGGAAATGGTCTAATTACTTGGATTTTATTGTTTTGCTTTTATGTCTATTTACTGCGATTGTCAAGCAGGCTTGCTTTTTTTCTGGTGATGGATGTTATGGTGTTTATACAAATTTGCCCTGGGGTATGTATTTTCCATATGGGGAAGCACCCAATATGATTCCTGTTCATCCAACACCGTTGTATGATACTATTTTTCATTTGATCCTGTTTGCTATTTTATTAAAATTAAATAAGAAAAAGACTTTTGATGGTCAGGTGACGGTTGTATTTTTCGTAGCAACAGCTTTATTTAATATATTGATAGAATTTATAAGAAGAAATCCAGAAGTGATGTTCAGTTTAACTTTGTCTCAATTGACCTATTTTCTAATTATTTTTATTACAATGATTTATTACTTGAAATTTAGAAATGCTGCTAAATCAATAGTTGCTTTCGTTTGATTTTTAAAACTGTTGAAATGTTTAAGATACAAATGCCTATACAGCCATTTTCTGGGACTGATATAAAAAACTACTGGGAATTGCTTAATGAAAATAATTTTTCCATAGATAAAAAATATTTCTCTAGATTTGTTTATACGAGCCTGGTCTCTTTGTTGACAACTACTCCAGTTGCTAGAATTGAAAAGCATTTCAAAGAAAGAGCCATTCAAAATACTGAAATTAAAAATGATCCAGTTTTTATAATCGGGCATTGGCGGAGTGGGACGACTTTTCTACATTATTTAATGTCGAAGGATAAAAATTTTGGTTATATAAATAATGCACAATCTGTTTGCCCAGGAATAATGTTTTTTCCTTTTGGAGTCAATTTGATCAAAATGCACATTCCTGATAAACGACCAATGGACAATGTAATTACCAATTGGCACAGTCCTCAGGAAGAGGAGTTTGCTTTGGGGAATTTGTCAGAACAAAGCTGCTATCATTGGTGGTCCTTTCCAGATAAAATGAAAATATATTTTGAAAAATATGCTTTGTTGCAAAACCTATCGATAACTGAATATACTAAATTTCAAAATACTTATTTAGATTTAATAAAAAAAGTCAGCTTGGTAAACAATGGCAAAAGGCTAATTATTAAAAACCCTGTCAATACAGGAAGAATTCCAATGCTTCTAGCGTTGTTTCCCAATGCTAAATTTATTTATCTTCACCGCCATCCAAGAGATGTTTATTTTTCTACAATAAAATTACATATTAAATTGTTAGAGCGGTTTTCACTTCAAATATTTGACCGAAAAGAGATTGAAAAAAATGTGAGCTGTTTTTATGAAAAGCTTTTAAAAAAATATGAACAAGATAAATCGCTTATTGCAAAAAATAATTTAATTGAGTTGAGCTACGAAAACTTGATAAATGCTCCATTAGAAAACGTGGAAAAAATTTATTCAAAATTACAAATACCAAACTTTGGCAAATCAGTGACGGCATTTGAAAAATTTATTAAAACGCAAAAAGATTATCGACCACAAATTTATACAAAAAGAACAACGCATATAAAGCAAGAAAGAGTGGGGAAATTGGTGAATGTTTGAGTGCTGTTTCATCTCAGACCTTCTATTCCTTAGTAAATTTGAAAAAAATTAGTATTTTACAAAGAAAAGGAGCTTATTGGGCATCAAAAATAAATTTATTGATTTTATTTGAATGTCCAAATATGAATAATGACACTTTTCTCAAAACAGAAAATGTCTGAAAGCTTTAATGTAAGAGATTGGATTTA
>JAHDGP010000438.1 GCA_020627525.1 Bacteroidota bacterium | reverse complement strand
ACTGTTAATTTTCGCTTCAGGAAAAGATTATAACTCTCAGCTCTATTGGAAAACGGTTTTCTATTCACAAGGCAAATGGCGATATTTTCCTACAAATGAACACATTGATCCCATCTGGAACAGCCTGGAATTAGCAGACTCAACTTGGTATTTGGGAAATGGAAGGTTTGGTTCTGATAATAAAATTTACAATACCAGATCCAAGCCAACTAAATTTTTGTATTTAAGAAAGAATTTTAATATCCAAGATCTTGATGAAATAGAAAATATAACTTTCTTTATGGATTATGATGATGCCTTTATTGCTTACATAAATGGAGTTGAAATTTGTAGGCAAAACATAGATCCAAACTCAGAACCCAATAAATCTGAAGCTGCATTATTGCATCAATCAAAAACTGATCTGGGATTTATTCCCAAAGAATTTAAAGACAGAAGAAAAGAATGGAAAAAACACCTGCGAAAAGGTTCCAACTTGTTTGCCATAAAAGTAATCAATCACAAAGACACACCAAATACAATTACTGCTGACCCTTACTTGTTTGTTGGTTTAAACAAAGTGAACAATGCGTACCGTACCCCCACTTATTGGTGGAATAAAAAAGACCGAACATTTCATACAAATTTTAAAATTAAAAAGGGAGAAAGGTTGCTCCTCTCCAATACCGATCATAAAATTGTTGATCAAGTTAAGTTAGTTGATTCAAAACCAGATTACAGCTTAGTTCGAAACAAAAATACCAAAAATCAATGGTCAATTTCAGCCAGCCCAAGCCCTGGTTTGGAAAACATTGACAATCCAGTTTTAGATTGTAAAATAGACAAACCGCAATTGAAAAATGAAAGTGGTTTTTATGATAAGCCTCAAAAATTAAAACTAAAAAGACAAAAAGATAAAGCTGAAGTGAGGTATACAACCGATGGAAGTCAACCAAATGTTGATTCACCAATTTTTCCTTCATTGTTAGAAATTGATTCAACAACAATAATTACAATGCGCGCCTTTAAAGAGGGTTGTATTGCCTCAGAACTTGCCCATTATTCTTTTTTTATAAATGAAAATGAGTCCTTGCCAATAGTATCCTTGATTGTTGATCCATATAGTTTTATGAATTCGAAGGATGGGATTTATGTTATGGGAAAAAGAGTAGAATATGACCATCCACATAGAGGAGCAAATTTTTGGCGCAGAACTGAGTTGCCGGCAAATTTTCAATTTTTTGATGAAAGTAGAGAGTTAAAATTAGATCAATCCATTGGTGTAAAAGTAAACGGTGGGGGTTCAAGAACCAAGTTGATGAAAAGTTTGAGAATATCCTCCAAAAAAAAATATGGTGAAAACTATATGAAATATCCATTTTTTGAAATGAAACCTCAAGTTGAAAAGTTTAAGCGGATTTTATTAAAAAATGCTGGTCAAAACTTTAATGGAACCCATGTTACAGATTTGTTCGTTCACAAACTTCACGAAAACAATCCCAACATTTCCCTACAAGCTGGCTATCCAGTAGTTGTTTTTGTAAATGGAATGTATTGGGGTGTTCATCATTTAAGAGAAAAGTATGATAAGTATTATTTGCAAAACAATTTTGGAGTTGATTCAGAAGAAATTACATTTTTAGGCGGTCATGGAAATCACGCCTATTACGGATCAGGTGAGGAGTTTCTAAATTTTGTAAATTTTATTGTAAACAAAGACATGTCTGATCCTGAAAATTATGCTTATGTATTATCCAAACTAGACGTTCTAAATTTTATTGATTTTAATATAGCTAATATTTTTTCTGTCAACTCTGATTCGGAGAGGTTGCACAATATTAAGTTTTGGAAAAAGAATGATGAATCTGGCAAGTGGCGTTATTTACTAACAGATATGGATTTAACTTTTGGTGGATTTCATGAACCTCCATTCAAAAAAAATGAAATTGATTCTATACTCTTAAAAGAGTTACCCAATATTGTAGGATCTACACCTATAGATTTTAGTGAAATGAAGTATTTGGACCATTTAGATTTAGCTCATTGTTTAATTTTAAAATCATTGTGGAAAAATAAATATTTCAAAACATATTTTATTACTAGGTATTTAGATTTGTTGAATACAACCTACACTTCTTCAAATATGAAAAATGTGCTTGAAAGTATTTGGCAAACAATGCGACCATCTATGGACAGACATTTTGATTTTTGGAAATACTATTCAATGGATTTATGGGAAAATCATTTCAAAATAAAATTATTAGAGTTTATTGATAAAAGACCAAAATATGCTTTGGAAAACCTTAGATCGTATTTCGATGAAGGTGCAGTACGAAACATATCAATCAATTTTTCGTCAAACTTACCTGATGCTGGTAATTGTAATCTAAATACAATTTACTTTGAGGATAATTTTACTGGCAAGTATTTTGAAGGAATGGAAGTCACAGTGATACCAAATGCTAATAAAGGATATGTGTTTTCTCATTTTATAGTAAATGGGCAGAAAGTGAAGTTTGCTGAAAAAGGACTGAAGTATATAGTTGGCGAGCAAAATATTATTGAGCTAGTATTTAAACGAGCTAGTTGAATTTAAGAGAAGAATTTTACTTTTTTTTGTTTGTGTCTTTTTTAGAAACATTTTTACTAAAACCATAAGGACAATGTTTACAATGATTTTTACAACAGTAACCACGTTCTTTTAAATAGCGTTCTGTAAAAACCATAAGACCGTTTTGGTTAAAATAATAATGAATACCTTGAATTAATTTTTGATTACTCATATAATTTAATTTTGTTTTTACTATCTATAGGTAAGATGAAAATAGGTAATTAACAATTTTAGTTCAAATTAAAAATTATAAGTAAAATTATAAAACTTAAGTAGGTATGCATAAATAATTTTCATTACTGATCGAATGGCGAACCGAATATTGTTTTTTTGCTATGTGAGTGCTCCAACGTCTTGGCAAAAATATATGCACAGCAAGCTATGCATATATTTTTTAACG
>JAHDGP010000037.1 GCA_020627525.1 Bacteroidota bacterium | reverse complement strand
CCGCCGACTGTACAAAAGGCAGCGACCAAGTCATTGGCTTTGATATGGGATACACGTTTTCCAACCTCCACTACCCTGCCAGACACTTCCGCACCAATTGCAAATGGCGGTTCAGGTTTGAACTGATATTTTCCCTCAACAATAAGTATATCAGGATAGTTTATCCCACAATAAAAAACCTCAATAAGCACCTCATTATCAGATACTAATGGCAATTCTTGCTTCGATATTTCAAGGTTGAATAAGGAACCAGTTTGTTTACAAACTAACGCTTTCAAATCAGTTGTTTATTGAAGGGAGGACATAAAAAAAACCCATCCTGTAAGATAAGGATGGGCAATTCTAACAATGAAAAACAACAACACATTTTTTATTTTCTATGCATCTAAAGAAGGTATTCTTAACACCTGTCCAACATAAATTAGATCAGGATCCTTCAACATAGGTTTGTTTGCTTCAAAGATAACCATATATTTCATTGGGTTATCATAGTATTTTTTTGATATTTTAGATAAAGTATCACCACTTTCAACAGTATGAAAAGTTGATTGGTTGTGAACTACTGGACTACCTTCAGCTTCAGGAGCAACTCCTGCCACTTTTAGCTTATCATCAACTTGTCCAATTCCTTCAACATTACCTATCGCCAATACTGCTTTTTCTTTAACAGCAAATGATTCTGCTGTTCCAGCTATCGTTGCGATGTCTTCTTCAACTGCAATATATAAAGAATCTATATTTAATCCTAATAAATTAACTAAATTGATTAATTGATCTGCTTTTGCTGAATCTATATCTTCTTGACTTAACACACGAGAAACTCGTGGAGCCTCTGCTTCTTGTTTATTAACTGGTGTATTAAAAGGAGTTGAGTTTTCTTTTTTTCCAAAAATTTTTGCTCCTGCGTTTTTAACAAAACTGAATAATCCCATTTCATTTAAATTATACTAGAAAAAAAGCGAAATTCTTCACCTAGTTTCCAAATAGACTAAAAAAATAGATTAAGGTCACACAAATTCCCACACATATTTTATAGTGACTTCATCTTTAGTTCCTTTGCACGGCAAATATATAACTTTTTTTTTATTTGCATTAAAAAATAATAGTTTTATTGCCATTGATTAATACCCTGTCTTCAAATACTAAATCTAAAGCATCCGAAAGAACAGTTCGTTCTACATCTTTACCAGCTTTAGCCATTGCTTTTGCTGAATATGTATGATTAATATTTATAACGTCTTGTTTTATTATCGGTCCTTCATCCAAATCGTTGGTAACGAAATGTGCAGTTGCTCCAATAATTTTCACCCCTCTTTTGAATGCTTGTCTGTATGGATTAGCACCAATAAAAGCTGGTAAAAATGAGTGATGGATATTAACAATACGTCCAGCATATCTCTCGACAAAAGAAGGCGTCAATATTCTCATATATTTGGCAAGAACTATAAAATCAAAATCATAAGATTCTAATTTTTCAATCACCAATGATTCATGTACTTCACGATCTAAATCCTTTGCCGAAATAGAGTGAAATGGAATGTTAAACTTGTTTACCAACTCACCTAAATCTGGGTGATTACATATTACACATTGAATTTCAGCATTCATTGTATCATAATTATCTCTCAACAATAAATCACCTAAACAATGATGTTCCTTAGTTCCAAGTACAACTATTCTCTTTTTTCTTTCTTTTATTAATGAAATATCCGCATTGTCAGGCAACACATTTTTCAAGTTCGATAAAATAACCTTTTCAGATAAATCACCTTTAATTTCACTTCGAAAGAAAAACTGTTTGTTCACATTGTCTACAAATTCAGAGTTTTGAACAATATTGAGTTTATTAAGCAATAATACATTCGAAATATTGTGAATCAACCCAATTTCATCTTTACAATGTATCAACAATGTATGTTTCATATTATAATTCTTCTAAATCCATTAAATTCAATAAAACAAAAAAGGATGATTCTTGATTGTTTCAAAAATCATCCTATATTTTCATTTAAGTAAGATTATGCTTAGAATCTTTCAGACATACTGAAAAAGAAATCGCCTTCAATTTTAGCATTTTCATCCGAATCAGAACCGTGAACAGCATTTTCACCAACGCTTGAAGCGTATTTTTTTCTAATTGTACCTTCTTCAGCTTCTGCTGGATTTGTCGCACCAATCAATTTCCTGAAGTCTTCGACAGCATTGTCTTTTTCCAAAATTGCTGCAATGATTGAACCAGAAGACATAAAATCTACCAATTCGCCATAAAATGGACGCTCTTTATGAACTTCATAAAAAGCTCCAGCAAGATCTTTGCTTAATTTAGTATACTTCATTGCAACTATTTTAAAACCAGCTGCATTGATCATTTGTAAAATATTTCCTATGTTGTTAGCTTTAACAGCATCAGGCTTAATCATCGTAAATGTTCTATTTCCAGACATTCTTTTTGTATTTTATTTAAAAATTGCTGCAAAATTAGACAATATCAATTCATAGAAAACTAATTTTATGTTTTATTTGGCTAACAATTGTCATCTTTGTGATTTAAATGCATAAAAAGTAAATAGATAGCTTAATTTTACAGTCTATCTTTCGCTTTAAAACAGTCTAACTGTTTCTTTGGTTATTTTACCGATTAAAATTTTACTATACATTTATTAAATGGTTTCTCAAAAAAAACAAAAAATAGATTTAAAAGAATTACAAAACTTATTATCTACCCCACAAAAAATATTAATCACTTCGCATTTTAAGCCAGATGGCGATGCAATTGGATCAAGTTTGGGTTTGTTCAATGCGCTCAAAAAATTAGGGCATACTGTAGAAGTTATGATGCCCTCTATATATCCCGATTTTTTGCAATGGCTACCTGGCAATGATCAAATAATGATTTTCAACCAAAATATACCTAAAGGTGTTGAAGTTATTCAGGGTCACTCCCTAATATTCTGCCTCGATTTCAACGAGTTAGGGCGAACAAACCAAATGGAAGTTTATCTGAGAGATTCGGAAGCCATTAAAATAATGATAGACCACCACCTTGAACCAGATGACTTTGCTGCTTTTACAATCAGTGAACCAAAAGCAAGCTCTACTTGCGAATTGATTTATGATTTTCTGCAAAATCTTCCTCAAAAAGACCTTATAGATAAAGATGTTGCGAATTGCCTAATGACTGGTTTAATTACTGATACTGGAAGATTTAAACATGCCTTATCTCCGAATGTGTTTAAAGTAGCTTCTGAATTATTGGCTTTTGGGGCTGAAATTGACAAAATCAATGAAGAAATTTTTGACAGTTTTTCTGAAGATAAATTGAGACTGCAAGGATTTAGTTTGTCTGATAGAATGGTAATTATTCCAGAACACAAATCTGCATACATTTATTTAAGTGTTGAAGATTATAAGAGATTTAATTTTAAAATTGGTGACAATGAAGGTTTGGTCAATATGCCCTTGGGAATAAAAAACATTGTTTTCTCTACTTTAATTTCTGAGACTGATGATGTTATAAAGTTTTCTTTTAGATCGAAAGGGGACTTTGCCACAAATGAATTTGCAAAAAAACATTTTAATGGAGGTGGACATAAAAATGCATCAGGAGGAAAGGCACACGGCAATTTCAAAGACATTATTAGTAAGTTTGAGAAATTAATTCCATTGTATTCAGAAGAATTGAATAAGTAAATTATAAATGAAAAGCCTAAACTATTTACTATTGTTAATACTACTCTGCTTTGTTGCATGGAATTGTGCTCCTGCTTCTCAAAACGCAGATTCTGAAACTAGTATATCAGAGAATGTTCAAAAGAATCCAGAAGAAGTACTAAAAGGTGTTTGTACGAATGGTGTTGAATACACAATTTTTACAGATAAAAAAGGAGCTGTGCCTAAATTCAAAGATTTTTTGACCTTAAACCTTTCCTATAGTACAATTACCCCTAAAGATTCATTGATATTTTCTTCCTTTCAACGAGAAAAACCAATACAAATGCGCTTTAACAGATCAATGTTTAAAGGTGCTATAAACGAAGGAATAGTGAAAATGACAGAAGGTGATAGTGCGGTATTTATTATTCCATCACAGCTTTTATATACAAAGTTTCCATCCTTTACTAAGCGAGGAGAAAATTTGATGTACAATGTAAAATTGATAAAAGTTGTAAATAATCCTCATCCAATACAATAAACCTTTGAATTTGCGTTTGGTAGAAAGGTTTATTCTCTATAAATTTGTAAAAAAATAATACTAATGAGAAATTTCATTCAACTTGCAGTAATTGCATCTTTTTCTTTAATGATTTCATGTACTGAAACATCAAACACTGCAGCTACTGATGACGCCAACACAAGTTCAAGTGCATCGTCTGGTATGAAAATGTCAAAAGGCGACATGCAGAAAGAAATAAGCACAGCCGAAAATTCATTATACAATGTAGATAAGTTTACCTTTGACCCAGTCAAAGCAAACGCTGTTGTTGCTTCTTATGAAAAATATGCTCAGCAACATCCTGATGATGAAAAGACTCCGTTATACCTTTTCAAATCAGGTGAAATATATAGATCATTAAAAAAGTATCAAAAAGCGATTGATACATATGAAACTATATACAGTAAATACAACTCTTTTGAAAAAGCTCCACACAGTCTTTTCTTAATGGGTTTTAGCTATGAAAATGATCTTAAAAATAATGACAAAGCAAAGTCATCATATGAGCAATTTTTAAGCAAATACCCAAATCATGATCTTGCGAAAGATGTGAAGTTTTCATTGGATAATTTAGGAAAATCACCTGAAGACATTATTAAAGAGTTTGAAAGTCGAAAAAAATAAAAAGCAAAAAAATCAAGTCGAAAGATAAAAAGTTTCAATGGAATAATGATCCATTGGGATATGCTTTATATGATTACCTTGAAGGGAATGCTAAAGCCGTACTGAAAATCATTACCAACTTGGATGATGAAAGTATGTCTGCTGATATATTCTTCCGTGAATATCACGAATTAATTTACCTTGAAAAACTTGCCTTGCAAAGGTGCAGAGGTTCAGTACTTGACATTGGTGCTGGAGCTGGTTGTCATTCCTTGGCACTGCAAGATTTAGGATTTGATGTTACTGCTGTTGAAATTTCACCGGGTGCTGTTGAGGTTCTAAAATTGAGAGGCGTTGATAAAATTATCCATTCTGATATTTTCGATTTTAAAACTGAACAATTTGACACGCTTATTCTTTTAATGAATGGAATTGGCGTTTGTGGAACGCTTGCAGGAATGGGCAAGCTTCTTAATCATTTCAAATTGCTATTAAAACCTGGGGGGCAAATTCTATTTGATTCCTGTGATATAATAAATGCTTATTACGAAGTTGATGGCTCAAGTTATATTGACAACTCCAAAGAGTATTACGGCAATGTTGTCTTTAATTGTGAATACAAAAATGTAAAGGGAAGACCTTTTAAATGGCTTTACATTGATCAATACACAATGAGAGAATACGCCGAAGCAAATGGCTTCAATTTGGAAATATTGGCAGAGGGAAATTCATTAGACTATTTGGGTAGGCTAACTTTAATGGAATAATTATAGCAATTCTTTGCGTCTTAAGTCCACCTGAGCATATATTAATCGAACCTATATGACCATTACTTTTTGTCTATTTTCTCTTCTTGGCGTTGCGATCCGCCACAACCGTCAATAACAATTTCAAATTTTGCTCCCGATATAACTGTAAAGACAGAATTTATGGAAACACTATTTGCCGCATCATATGTTACATTGGCTCCATTCAATATTGTCGTATTTACTGTGCTTGTTATGGTGTTAGAAGATTCATAATCAATGGTTCCATTTTCATTTGTTGCCAGCCCATTGCTGTTGTTTAAATTTGAATAGCAATTTGAACTAGTATTAGCACAAATTTGACTGGTTTCAGACGCACCAAAAGCATCACCAGATGCTACAGATACCCCACCCTCGTTAACCAAGTCGTAAGAGCCAATACCATAATTACAACATAATCCATCTGCGGCAAGATCTTTTATTGTAAAATTATATCATCCGTCTACTAAGCAAAAAGATTCCGTTTCTACAGTATTCAATGCAGCGTAAGGACCTCCAGAAGCAACGACAGTTCCAAGTGCATTTATCACTTCCCAGGTAGTTTCCTCAGGATAATTGTCTGTATTAATGGTGAGTGTAAATATTTCACAGGAAGGGCAGACAGAACAGGGACCGCCACAATCGACTCCAGTTTCTCCCTGGTTTTGAATGCCATCACTACAGGTTGGTGGACCACTTACCGTGAAGTTGCCGTTAGACGTATCATAGAATGTAGATGTTGACCTGAATCCTCCCGCAACATCGCAACGGATCAGTAATCTTCCATTGATTGTGGGCGATGGAAATGCAACCACTTGTGAGCCGTCATTCGGCACACCATCTGCAATAACAACAAAGCTATTGCCTCCATCAGTAGAAAATAAAATATCAATATTGGGGCAATGCGCATTCGTACCATTTACATTCCAACTAACGGTTGTATTGACGCCGACGGTTTCGGTTTCGCCGCCATTCGGTGATACTAATTCAAAAGGACCTGTGTTTGCTACATTTACGACCATCTGGTCATGTGCCAATCTTCCAAAATTACTATTATTGTCCCTCACAGTCATAGAAAAGTTCATTGTACGAGAAGTGCAAGGGAGTTTTTCAAATGCGATGCTGTTATTATTCCCAGATAAAACATTTGAAAACTGAGGAAAAGAACGATAAACTTCTGAAGTAGGTGGTCGATATCTAAACAATGGTGCATTTGGCGAACTACAATCGGGAACACCGTTTGTAGCAGCACCTGCTCCATCATATTGTTGCCATCCATAAGTCAGATTTGCCAACGGGTCATTTCCATCGGTTGCACTCCCCACCAATACAAATGGTGTTTGTTTGGGAATCGTAATATTTGCTTTTGCATCTGGTACAGGATCACTTGAATTCCCTGTTGAAGATACACTGGCACAGCTGGTCAAACTTAAATAGTTATTTATTTGATCTATCGAAGCATAATGAAAAAACGGATCTGAAAAACTGACGTATGATACAGGAGCCCCACAAACTCCAGCATAACACATTATAGAAGATCCTTCTCCAGGTTCATATCTATATCCATTGGCTGAATTGAAACATTCGTTTGCTGCAAAATTATGATCCGATCCAAATTGATGTCCTATTTCGTGCGCTACAATATCTACCCAAAAGGTAACTCCATTATTATTGCCACCTGAATAACCTGTTCCTTTCCAGCTATCATTGCATACTGTGCCCGCATAGGCTTCTCCCCCATTACCTGTACCACCAGCTATAAGATGTCCTACATCAAATCCATTTGCACCCAAAGTATTCGTTATGTGGTCATGACATACAAAAAGATAATCACTTTCAGTAAATGGATTGTTCGCTGTGTCAGAATAAACCAAGTCTGTGGTTGATACCAAAATCAACTCTACCCCTAAATCGCGAAGATAGATGGGATTTAATATGTTTACACCTGAAGCCATTGCATTTAGCACATTGGTTGCATTGAATGGAGATCCACCATATTGTTGACCATAAATAGGGTCTGCAACAAGTGCTAATTTATATGTTTTTTTGCTAGATGGAATGCGGTTTTGTGGGTTTTGTATTTGTTGCTCAGTATGTTTATGCAACTCACAATGAAAAGGGTCGCTTTGTTTGTCTTTGTTATAATATACTATTACCTGTTCTTTTGTTTTTTGAAATATAGGTTCAATGAAATAACTACTTTCTATATCATAGACAGCTGCGTGAAACCCAATTTCACTGACATCACAAGCAATTTTTACCAAAGGATTGCTTTTTTTATACCCAACGAAAGTTTTTATGGTGTATAGGTGAGCCACTTCATCAGCAACTACTTTTGATGGTTTGACTATAAATTTTTCAAATTTTCCAGTTGGGTTAGGAATGGATATTTCTTGATCCTTCTTCTCAATCTCAATAACTTTGCTAAGAGCAATATTATAGGCTTTATATGAATTTGGAAGTTTTTTTATCAACATTTGTTTTTGCTGATTAGATTTGATTTGGTTTTGTAAAACCCAAGAAGATTTATCAATCTGTGCATTTAATGAGATTATAAAACTTAAGCAAAAAAATAATGCATTAATTGTCAGCAATTTAATTTTCATAATCATTTGAAGATCTTTCGGTTTAAAATACATAGACTTAATTATACCAGTTTGCCCTGATCTTTGTTTTAGAGTCCGCTATTAAATCTAAGTAGAAGTTACTGTAAATTTTTATTTTCTACTGAATAATAACTTGCAATCCCTTTTTTAGTCAGTTCTTTTACAGATTACTAATAGCCCAAGTCTTGTGTTTTTCGATCTTATTTCATTGTTTTTGGGATGCTACTCTTGCAGTTGCCCATAATCTTCATCATTTGCAGTTCCTGAAAATTTTTGATAAAAAAAAGCAATCCTTGCGGATTGCTTTTTATTTTTCTTTCCATTTAACCACGACAACCGCAAGGGTTGTCTCTACTTTGGTTTTAAAACCTTATTTCGCATTCCCATTTCTTTGGCGTATGCTCTCAATTTATTGGCTTCCTCTTCGTTTCCTGTCGCTCTCTGATACGAATCTGCCATCATGATCATACTACGGAAATAAAAATGATTCATCTCTTCTATCGTCATTTTCTTGGTCCATAAATGAACATTTTTATCCTCTTTTTTATTCCCATCCCACAAGGCAACCAACATCGCCGAACACTCTTCTGGGTTCTCCATCGGACTGTCTGAGGCATACCATTCTATTTTTTCTGGTACTTTATCTTCCCCCAATTCTATATTTAACTTAATCTCTGATTTATTACTCATTTCTAAAAATTTAAATTTAAACTTCATTCAAAAAAGAAAAGCTATTTTTTTTGAATGATTCAATTTGTTTTCAAAAGCTATTTTTGATTCTAAAGTTCATTTATTTTTTAATTTCAATATTTTTTTGGCAAGGTAATTGGAACTCATCACTTCAGTTCGAATAATTTTCTTTCACACAACTGATTATCAACAGTGTACTAAAAGTCAATTTAAAACGAAATTTCTGGCAAGGTAATTGGAACTCATCACTTCAGTCCATTTTTTTTAATGAAAAAAGATAAAGAAAAAAGGGCATTCTCAAAAATGAGAAATGCCCTTATATTTTTATTAAATTTTACCTTCTAAAGATACCTAAGATTAGCTGTTTTGCATTGCTCTCTCTGCTCTAGACAATGGTTTGCGAACAGCTTGAGAAGTATTCTCAATTTTCACATCCTGACCAGATAAATCAATCACCAATGGCGTTGCAATGAAAATTGAAGAGTAAGTACCCACAAGGATACCAATTAATAAGGCAAAAGCAAATCCTCTAATAACCTCACCACCAAAAATAAACAATACCAATACCACAAACAATGTTGTTAATGAAGTAATAATTGTACGGCTAAGCGTGCTGTTTATCGCTTGATTGATTAAGCTTAAGCTATCTTCTTTTTTACCTCTTTCTAACAAGTACTCACGAATCCTATCGAATACGACCACTGTATCGTTGATAGAATAACCAATTACTGTCAACATCGCAGCGATGAATGCTTGGTTGATTTCCATTCCAAACGGGAAGATTCCCCAACCTATTGCAAACAAGCTTAAAAGGATTAATGTATCGTGGATTACCGTTAGAACGGCCGCTAAACCAAATTGCCATTTTCTAAATCTTATTAAAATATAAAGGAAAATTCCAATCAAGGCGAACAAGGTCGCTTTTAAGGAACCTGTTCTAATATCATCGGCAATGGTTGGTCCTACTTTTTGGGAACTTTTAATATTTTCTTGTACAAATGATTCATATGTCGGTGGATTCTGATAAAATCCTTTAACACCTTCATATAATAACGCCATAGATTGATTATCAATCTGTGGATCTGTGTTTCCAATTTCGTAAGAAGTTGTAATTCTAATATCATTGTCATAAGTAGTTACCAATGGAGCAGTTCCAAACTGGTTAGCTAAAGCACTTCCAATGTCTTCTGTTGAAACACTTTGATCAAAGGCAACTTGATAAGTACGACCACCTTGGAAATCCACACCAAGTTCAAAACCTCTGAATACAATTGCCAAAATACCTAATGTAAGAATAACACCTGAAATGATGTAGTTTAGTTTTCTTTTTGATACAAAATCAAAGTTGGCATTTTTAAATAATTCAAGCCCTGAAGAGAATTTCATTTCTGTTCCTCTATCACCAGCCCAATCAATCATTAAACGGCTTAACAATACCGCTGTAAATAATGAAGAGAAAATACCGATAATCAAAATAACAGCGAATCCAAGAATTGGACCCAATCCGAAAACCGCCAGTACAATAGCAGTAATCAAAGTTGTTAAGTTCGCATCAATAATGGCAGAGTAGGACTTTTTAAATCCTTCTTCAATCGCTTTTTTGGTAGTGAGTCCTTTCGACAGCTCCTCCCGTATCCTCTCATAGATGATTACGTTTGCATCCACTGCCATACCAATAGTCAATACAATACCCGCTATACCTGGCAGGGTTAGTGTTGTGCCGAGTGATGCCAAAACTCCAATAATAAAGAATAAGTTTAACAACAATGCTAATACCGAAACGATTCCACCCTTATTATAATAGAATACCATAAATCCAAGTACCATTACAATACCGATCAACAATGAAAGAAGCCCTTTTCTAATAGATTCAGCTCCCAAAGTTGGTCCAACAACTGCTTCCTCCACAATTCTTGCAGGAGCCGGTAATTTACCAATTTTCAAAATACTTGCAAGGTCTTGCCCTTCTTCAATACTGAAATCACCAGTAATTTGAGAACGTCCACCAGAAATTTCAGATATAATATTTGGAGCGGTATAAACAGCATTATCCAAAACGACAGCTATTGGCTTATTAATATTTTCTCTGGTTAAGTTTTTCCATTTTCTGGCACCTTCAGCATTCATATTCATTGATACATTAACAGAACCATTTTGCTCCATTTGACTACCAGCATCAGTTATTACACCACCGTCCAAAACAGGTTTGAAGTTGTCCCCAAATCTACTTTTAATAGCAAATAAACGCATTAACTTAACAGGATTTCCATCATTGTCTTCAGATTCAAATGCATCTTTAGACAAAACAAATTTCAAGTTTCTTGGAAAAGCAGCTTTAACCTCTGGCATATTTAGATAATCCATCAACTTTTTAGAATTGCTCTTAGAAACAAGTCCTAAAGCGGAATTATCAGAAGTTTGAAATGGAGTAAAAATACTAAAAAGTGGATTCTGTCTTTTAATTTCTTCATCAGACAAGTTAGTAGAATCAGCGTTTTCTGTTAAAAGGTCATCTCCTTCCAAGCTTGTATCTTCTGCTATATTATCATCTTCTTTGACAACATCTTCAATACCTAACTTATCTTTGATAATAGTATTGGCATTTGTTAAAGCAGTTCCAATGGCATTATCCATTTGGAATACTTCCCAAAATTCAAGATTTGCTTCGGCTTGTAATAAGTTTCTAACCCTTTCAGGGTCATCCACACCTGGTAATTCAACAAGAATTCTACCCGTATTTTTTTGCAAACTGATATTCGGTTGAGTTACCCCAAACTTATCAATACGAGTTCTGATGATTTCGAATGTAGTCTCGATTGCATTTTCCGTTTCCGTTTTTAGCAATGTCAATACTTCATCATCAGTTGAATTAAAGCTTAATCTGTCACTATAATCAGGAGAGTTTGCAAAAATAGAAGCTAGGCTCGTGCCTGGGTTCAATCTTTGAAATTCCTCACCAAATAGTGAAACGAAATCCTGTTGTGTTTCCTGTTCTCTTACTTTAGCAGACTCTAATGCTTGCAATAATTGAGGGTTGTTAGTTCCTCCTGCAATGGATTGAATAGCTTTGTCTCTTGCTACTTGCAAAACGACACTCATACCACCTTGTAAATCCAGTCCTAAGTTTAATGACTTAGATTTACAATCTTTGTATGAATAGCCCATAAATCCTGGCTGATCTTGGATTGAATCCAAGTATGCCCTAGAAAGCGATTTTATTGCTCTTGATTGATTCTGCTCAGAAACATCAGGAGCCAGATTGCTTACTGCGTAAGTTTCCGCGCTTTTTTCAATTCTGCTAGTCCAGAATGTGAATGCTAGTTGCCAAACACAAATTAGCGCAACTACGATGGCGAATATTTTAACAAGTCCTTTACCCTGCATGTTGTATTTTTTAGTCTTTACAGCTTAATAGCCAACAATTTAATAATTTACTTTTTTCCTAATTCAGTCTATTTTTCTTAAAATGACTGCAAATATAATCAAAAAATATGCGTAAATGATGATATTTCAATCATTTCACAATTACATTTTATAATCGTCTCAAAAATTATGATTAACAATACGTTAAATCTTTGGTTTTCAGTTCTTTTTTTTAATCAAATTAGTGACCTTTGCACACTAGCAAATTTTAACACAATAACTATGCACATTAATTTGAGAAAAATTCAATTTTTACTCCTAATCTTAGTCGCCTTATCTTCGATTTCTCTGGTCGCTCAACAAAAATATACCGTAAGCGGTTATTTAACAGATGAAAGCAGCGGTGAAACTTTAATAGGAGCCTATGTTTATCTTAGTAGTGATAATTCTATTGGTACGGTAAGTAACTTATATGGTTTTTATTCTATGACATTAGATGCTGGAACTTATACAATTAATGTATCTTATGTGGGATATAAGAGTATGTCTTACGAAATAGATTTGAGCGAAAATTTAGAATTTAATGTTGAGCTCAGCCTTGAAGGGATTACAACTGAAGAGATTGTTGTTACAGACACTCGTACAGATGAAAATGTGAACGATGCTAAAATGGGTACTGTTCAAATGTCTGTTGAAAAAATAAAAGCACTGCCAGCTTTTATGGGCGAGGTTGATATTTTGAAAACACTTCAATTGCTTCCTGGTGTACAATCTGTAGGTGAAGGTAATGGTGGTTTTTATGTGAGAGGTGGTGGTCCCAATCAAAACTTGATTCTTTTGGATGATGCAACCGTTTACAATGGGGGACACTTGTTTGGCTTTTTCTCGGTATTCAATGCCGATGCCATAAAAAATACGACCCTTTACAAAGGTGGAATGCCAGCTGAGTATGGTGGAAGGATTTCTTCAGTATTGGACATTTCAATGAAAGAAGGAAATAAAAAGAAGTTTCAAGTGGATGGTGGTATTGGATTAATTTCCTCAAGGTTAACATTGCAAGGACCAATTTTAAAAGGCAAAACCTCTTTCTTGGTTTCAGGAAGAAGAACATACATTTTAGATTTGATGCAGCCTTACATTGACAAAACTGATTTGAAAGGAACCAATTATTATTTCTATGATTTAAATGCAAAAATCAATCATACATTTTCCAAAAAAGACAGACTTTATTTAAGTGGATATTTTGGAAGAGATGTCTTTAGCTTCAAAAGCAATGACCGTGGTTTTAATTTAGAAATTCCGTGGGGAAATGCTACAACCAGTCTTAGATGGAATCACCTTTTTACGGATAAATTATTTATGAATACTACCCTACTGTTCAATGATTACAACTTTGAATTTACTGGTGGTCAAAATGAAGGCGAACAAAATGAGTTTTCATTTAATTTATATTCAGGTATTAGAGATTTCAGTTTAAAATCTGATATTGACTTTTACCCAACTCCAAAACACAAATTCAAATTTGGAGCACATTATACCTATCATATTTTCACGCCAAGTATAACGAATTTCACTTCGGGAGATACAGATTTTGAACCTGTTGAAAGTAAGAGGTATGCGCACGAAGCAGCAATTTATTTACAAGACAATTTCGACTTAACAGATAAAATAAAAGTTGAAATGGGTTTGAGAGGATCATTTTTTCAACAAGTTGGACCGTATGATAGGATTGATAAATCTGAAGGCAGTCTAGATACCATTCGGTACGAAAACTTAGAACCTGTAAAGTCTTATGGTGGATTGGAACCTAGAATAAACGTGCGTTATAAACTGGACAACAGTTCTTCTATAAAAGCTTCTGTCGCAAAAACAAATCAGTATGTGCATTTAGTATCTAGTTCAGCAAGTACATTGCCAACCGATGTTTGGGTTCCTAGTTCGGACATTGTAAGACCACAAACAGGAATTCAATATGCCATTGGCTATTTCAAAAATTTCAAAGAAAACAATTATGAAGGATCTGTAGAGTTGTTTTACAGAGACATAAATAATATTGCAGATTATGCTGACGATTATGTACCAGAGTTGGGTGAAAATATCGAGGACAACTTTGCATTCGGATATGGAAAAGCCTATGGAGCTGAATTTTTCTTAAAGAAGAATTTTGGAAAATTTAATGGCTGGTTAGGTTATACTTATACCAAAACAGAAAACATATTTGATGGTTCTTTGGAAAATGTTGCCAACCCAGATTTAACGATTGACAATGGTGAAGCATTTGTTACCAATTATGATCGTCCGCACGATGTTAGTGTTGCTTTAAATTATCAATTAAATGAAAAATGGCAGTTTGGAGGAATATTTGTCTATGCAAGTGACAAACCTTACACGCCTGCAATTGGAACATTTACAAACTCAACCGGTTCTCCAGGAATCATTTATGGAAAACGGAATAGTGCAAGAATTAGAGATTACCACCGTTTAGATTTTTCAGCTACGTTTACACCTAAACCTAATAAAACGAAAGGCTTGATTTCTACCTTTAACTTCTCTGCCTTTAATGTATACGCTAGGAAAAATTTGTTCTTTATCTTTTTTGACACAGAACAACCTACAGACGAAAGCGTAAAAATCACTCCAATTGGAATTTCATTGGTTCCAACAATCATCCCTTCAGTAACCTGGAATTTTAAATTTTAAGAAAATGAAAAACATATTTATATTATATTTCATTGCATTTATTTCAATAATTGGATTTATTGCATGTGAGGAAGAGTTAGACTTAGACCTTCCAGACACTACGAATCAGTTGGTAGTTGAAGGATGGATCTCTGAAGGTGATGTACCTTTTGTATATATGACCAAAACACTACCAGCGATTGGTGAAATACGTTTTAGCGAAATAGATTCTTTTTTTGTTGGTGGTGCAGAAATAACAGTCAAAAGTGAAGACCAAACGATGGTCTTGCAAGAATATGTTTTGGATTCAACCGTCATATTTTACACCGTTAGTCAGGCTGACTTGTTCAGCGGAAATTTCTTTGTTGGAGAGGCTGGAAAATATTACGATCTTGAAATAAATATGGATGAAAGAGAAATTACAGGCAGGACAAAGATTCCGAACTCTCTGCCTTTAGACTCCATATGGTATGATTTCAGACAAGTAGGCGATACAGATTCACTTGCCAGAATTTTTGTTCGCATTAATGATGCTGATACATTAGGAAATTTCTACCGTTTCTTTACACAACGAAACGATGAGCCAGAATTTCCGGGCTCTAATTCTGTGTTTGATGATATTTTAATAAATGGTAAAAGTTTCCCTTCTTTTGTTGAAAGAGGACAAAATCCAAATGATGAATTTGACTTTGAAACATTTGGTTATTTCTTTGCAGGTGATACGGTTAATGTTAGAATGTCTGCCATTGATGAAGCCCATTACAATTACTGGAACACTTATGAAGCAAACGCTCAAGGTGGTGGACCCTTTTCAGGGATCACTGTAGTTGATAGCAACCTAGAAGGTGAGGAAGTTATTGGTGTTTGGGGTGGTTACGGAATGCAAACCATTTCTACAAGAATTATTTACACGGATGAGGACTAATGAAATTATGTGGTAAGTGATAAGCTCAAATTAATAAGTATAAATATTTTTACAAAATTCTAATTATCAATGCTTTGAATTGTTTTTTTTTAAAGGTTGTTAAATTGTTTTTATCACTTACTTAAATTAAAAAACTCCGTCTTTTATTGATTTCAAATTAAACGGTTTTATTGGTTTTGAATCATATACTAAATTGATTCCCAACCAACAAGCATTTACACCTTAATTAAATGCATTGTTAGCCACCTATTAAAACCCAAAAAAATGAAACAGTTCTTTACTTTGATCTTGATTTTTTGCTCATTGTCTTTATGTGCTCAAATAGAAGCCATTGAAAAGGCAGAAAAACTAATAGAAAACAAAAAATATGAATCTGCATTTAAGGTATTAGACGAAGCTGATCCAACCAATGAGGTTCCTGAAATAGTAATATCAAAATCTGAATTGCTTATAAAATACTTTGCTTCAAGTATGATGCATCAAATGTTTGCATTGACTGATTTAGAACCAGATCAAGATATAGAAGAAGTTCGAGGAACAGATGGTACTTTTTCCATGTTTTCCTTCCAAGCAGATTCTTTAATTCTTAGGTTGATAAAAAAGTATCCAGAAAATTATAATCTTCACAAAGCACTTGGATTTTATTATCATGAAATTCACTTATTGTATCCGCAAAACTGGCTTCTTTCAGACTCCCTAGTAATTGACAATTTTTATAAAAACTATATGGCAGCCTATGATCATGATCTGTATGATAATTGGTCTTTATATGCTATTGGATATTATCATTTAATAAATGAAGATTTTACAAACGCTATTAAATTTCTCAAAAAATCAATTGAATTATACAAAGAATATCCTTCAACTTTTTACAACTTAGCCTATGCTTATTTGTATAACGAACAAAGAGAAGAAAGTATTGAATATGCTAAAAAAGCAATGGATTTGTATGAATATCCAGAATATAAAGCGGATGCTGCAAGAATGATTGCTGTAATTCACACAGAGTTAAATCAAAATGAGAAAGCCCATGAGTATTACGAAATTTCAAATAATATTCATCCAAATAATTATTACACTTTGAAACCTCTTCTCGAAACAAAAATGACTTTGAATAAAGATTCATACAAGATACTAACAGAAGAATTCTTTTTGTTAGGTCCATCCAATCCTACAATTTACGAAGATTTATTGTTTATCTATTTTGAGCATGAAAAGTCAAATGAACTCATTGATTTTTTAAAGAACCAACAAGATAAATTTGCTGAAGACAATTTAGTTAGTGGCAACTTGTATTTATACATTGCTGTTATTCAATATGAATCTAAAAAATTTGACCAAGCAAAAATCAATTTTAAACAATCAAAAGAGATTTTCAAAAATGTTTTTGAGGAAAATCACGAAGTCTTTTCATTGATTGATTCTTTTTTGGAGAAAATGTAAAATTCCTCACCAACAAAAAACGCTCACTTCTTGTGCAGTTTCTCAATAAAATAGTAGCTTTGTATTGAAAAAATTAATTAATAATGAGTTACAATATTTCAGGAAAATTGCTGCAAGTATCAGATATTCAGCAGATCAGTGAAAAATTTAAAAAGAGAGAATTTGTCATTGAATCAGAGCGTGTTATAAACCCAGAAATGGTATTCACGGATTATGTTAAATTTCAATTGACCCAAAACAAAGTCAGCTTGGTTGAAACTTTCCAAGTGGGGCAAATGATTGATGTCAGCTTTGACATTCGTGGAAATAAGTGGGAAAAAAATGGAGAAACTAAGTACTTCGTTAATTTAGAAGCTTGGAAAATAGAACATCTTCAAGCCGATGAGCCTTCTATTCCTACTAATTCTAGTGCTGGTACAGATATGCCAGTACACGAAAACGTGCCAGCAGGAACTCCTCCTCCTATCGTTTCGGAGGACGATGATGAATTGCCTTTCTAAAATAAAATTTATCTAAAATATAAAATCCTGATAAAATGCAGCCAAGCAACTTAATTGACAAAAAAACAGTAAGGTTGTTTGTGATTTTATCAGGATTTTTTATTGCCAATGCAATCATTGCGGAATTCATTGGTGTAAAGATTTTCTCCTTAGAAAAAACATTCGGAGTCGATCCTGTTAACCTTTCTTTCTTTGGTCAGGATGGTCTTAGTTTCAATTTAACTGTTGGTGTTTTACTTTGGCCAGTCGTTTTTGTGATGACCGATGTCATCAACGAATATTTTGGTCAAAAAGGTGTTCGACTGCTTTCTTTTTTAGCGGTTGGCTTGATTTCCTACGCTTTTGTTATTCTTTATTTTGGAATCAATCTAGTGCCCGCTGATTTTTGGCCACAATCGCATATAAACGCACTCCCCACAGATCAACAAGAAGCCATTCGAGCAAAGGTCAGTGATTATGATTATGCTTATAAAATGGTTTTCGGTCAGGGCTTGTGGATTATTGTCGGATCAATAACTGCTTTTTTGATTGGACAAATTTTAGATGTGTGGGTGTTTCACAAGATCAAAAAAATGACGGGCGAAAAGTTTGTTTGGTTGCGTGCCACAGGCTCTACCCTATTCTCTCAGTTTATTGACAGCTTTGTCGTTTTATTCATCGCTTTTTACATTGGGGCAAACTGGAGTTTTGCCACCGTGCTCGCCATTGGAACAGTTAACTATATCTACAAAGTATTTATGGCTGTCATTCTTACACCGGTGATCTATTTAGCACATTATTTAATAGACAATTATCTCGGTGAAGAATTAGCGGATAGGTTGAAGCTTAATGCTATTAATAAATAATCAATGTTGTTAAGTTAAGGCAAAAAGTTTTTGAATAAATATTGTTTGTTC
>JAHDGP010000437.1 GCA_020627525.1 Bacteroidota bacterium | reverse complement strand
GCGGAACAAAAATATGCAGGCAATCAATTGGCAGTTTTTATAAAACCAGTTGGGTTATCCGATAAAGAAATGCAACAAATTGCACACGAAATCAATTATGCCGAAACAACTTTTGTGTTATCTGACAAACAAAGTGATGGCGGTTATCGAGTTAGAATTTTTACTCCTGCCGAAGAAGTGCCTTTTGCTGGTCATCCAACTTTAGGAACTGCTTTTGTAATTAGCCAACTAATGGAAAAGACTGAAGCTGACACTGTTAAGCTGAATCTTAATGTAGGTCAAATTCCTGTTAGTATTGAAGGGACTAATTTTTGGATGCGTCAAATTAACCCTTCTTTTGGGCAACAATTATCAACAGAAATCATGGCAGATGTATTGGGTTTAAGCCCCAAAGATTTTGACGATAAGTTTCCAATCGAAGCTGTTTCAACGGGCTTGCCTTTTTATATGGTTCCACTAAAAAACTTAGCTGCTGTAAAAAAAGCCAATGTCAATCGTTTAAAATGGTTGAAAATTATTGCACAATATCCTCAATCAGCAAAAATGATGTTGGTTTTTTCACCAGAAACTTACCACGCAAACAATGACCTAAACTGTCGTATGTTTGGAGAAGAATTGGGTGTTATAGAAGATGCGGCAACAGGTTCGGCTAATGGATGTCTTCTTGCTTGGTTGTTAAAAAACAATTATTTTGGTAAAACAGTCTTAGATTTGAGAATTGAACAAGGATATGAAATGAATCGTCCATCCTTGCTTTTTCATAAAGGCAAAAAAATCAATGACCAAGAGTTTGAAATCAATATTGGAGGGCAGGTACAACTAGTTGCTGAAGGAAAATGGTATTGATTACTATAAAATACATCTTTTGTCTTTTAAAAACGTATAATAAACAAAATCTCTTAATTTCCGCCCATATATCATTCATCAGTATTGTATAATTTAAAACATGTATTTCACACATTTTGACAAAACGCTGTTTGAACAGCATATTAATAATTTACCGAAAGATCAATCATTAGTCATTTCTTTAGCTGAAAATGAAAAAGGATCAATTCCTGCAATACAAGCTTGTTTAAAAGAAAATGATAGAAATGCTATTGGGGCCTTTTTTCCAATGTTAATTGTTGGTAACACAAAACAAGAAAAAGGTTTTATTATAAATAATTACATAAGCCAAATCAAAGGACAATTTATTAAATCAGCAGACGAAATACCAGGGCTTTTTGATAAGTTAGATGATTCTTATCAATCGATGTTGGTTTTTTGTGATGGTTTATCTGGCAAAGTAGATTTTTTAATAAAAGAATTATACAATCAATTCGGTCATCTTGTAAAAATGCTTGGAGCGGGAGCTGGTTCATTATCTTTACAACAAGAAGAGTGTTTGTTTACACCTGATACAATCGAACAAGATGCAATCATAGTATTACCCATAAAAGAATCAATTGGTTTGGGCGTACAGCATGGTTGGAAAAAAATAGCTGGACCTTTTATAGCTACAAAAACCAATGGAAATATTATAGAAGAGTTAAATTGGGAAAATCCTTTTGACATTTACAAGCAACAAATAAAAGAAACAGCCAATACAGATATTTCAGCAGATGCCTTTTTTGATGTATCTAAAAATTTTCCTTTTGGCATTAGAAGAGAAGGAAATGAATATGTAGTCCGAGACCCCATCTCTGTCAATGATTCTGGACATTTAATCTGTGTAGGTGTTGTACCAGATAATACAGCACTGGACCTATTACAAGGTATTCCTCAGAACCTTATAGATTCGGCAGGACAAGCAGCCAAAGATGCTATTGAAAAAGTATCAACCAAAACCATTCTTGATTGTTTTGTTATTGATTGTATTTCTAGAGTGCTTTTCTTAGAAGATGATTTCTCTAAAGAATTGCAATCCTTTCAAAGTCAGTTAATTGAGAAAGGTCAAGACATTAATGTAGAAGGCGTTTTATCTTTGGGCGAAATCGCTAGTGATGAAACAGGAAGCGTTCAATTTTATAACAAAACTTTTGTAGCTGGGATTTTCTATGAGTAATCACTTAATCGATGATATAACTGTTCTCTATGAACTATCCCAAAATATTGGGACTTCTTTGGATTTATTGACCAATGTTGAACGATTTACGGATCACTTATTCAATAGAAAAAATCTGGCATTCATCAGCACTTGGTTGAAAAAAGAAGATGGTTTTGAGCTTTTAACGGCTTTTCCAAATTTTAGGATTCGGGACACAAAAGATAATTGTAATACTATTTATGAATTATTTGAACAAGATGTTATTTGTTTGAACTCTGAACAAGAGAATTTCCATAAACTCATTCAGGAAAAAGAAATTCAAGAAGGTGCTTATTTAATTTATAAATTGGGGGATATTGGTTTTATTAAATTGTTTAGTTTTGATCTAAACGCCTTTTCCAGAAAAACGATTGCACAATTAAAACCAATCATTCATAAATTCCACTTATCCATTGAAGCTTCATTGGCTTATAAAGACCTACTAGAATCTAAAATAAGGTTAGAAAGAGCACAAGATGCAGAACGCTCTTTTATGGCTAAAATGAGCCACGAAATCAGAACTCCCCTCAGTGCTATTTTAGGGATGACCAATATTTTAGATGAGACTAATCTAAACAACACGCAAAAAGAATATGTCAATTCAATAAGAAAATCTGGCGATTTACTAAAAAGCATTATTTCTGATATTCTTGACCTATCTAAAATTGAAGCGGGAGAGGTCATCTATGATCCAAAACCATTTGACTTAGCAAAGTCTATCAATAAAATCACAGATATTTTCAAATTTAAACAATCTTCAAAGAACATAAATTTTATTGTTGAAAACAATTGTCATCTTAAACAAAAGGTCATTGGTGATCAGACTTTTCTTTCCCAAATATTAATTAACCTCTTGGGCAATGCTTTTAAATTTACGGAACAAGGTTCTGTAAAACTTTCGGTAAATTTAGAAGAATCAAAAGAGGATACTGTTTA
>JAHDGP010000436.1 GCA_020627525.1 Bacteroidota bacterium | reverse complement strand
AAAAAATATTTTTAGTACATGGCGATTATAAGCGGCAAAAATTATTTCAACAAACTCTAGAAAAAGAGGGATTTAGTAAGGTCATGATTCCCAAACTGAAGGATGAGGTGGTTTTGTAGGTAGAGGCGCAAAATCTTGCGTCTCTCTCAGTCAACAATTCATTTAGTAAATTTGATAAATATAATTCCATTCTCCTAGCACCTTTTTCTCAAAAATTTGGGTGAGGTGTAGTTGATGTTTCCGTGCTATTTTTTCGATATTTTGTCGGTCGCAATCTTCAGATAAGATCATAAAAATGGTAGACTGCTCATTTTTGAAATGGGGCAGTTGGGCAAATAATTTTTGGAAATATTCAAATTTCGGACCACAGAAAAAAGCATATTCGCCCTCATTTGCTGGTTGATTGGGGTAATAAGGCGGATTAATAATGACCCAATCAAAAGTACATCGCTGTGGAAAGCGATCAAATAAATCGGAATGAATGAGTTGAAGATTTACCTCATTCTGTCGGGCATTACTTTCTATATTGCGAATGGCGGTCGGGTTGATGTCAGAAGCGGTAACTTGCGCGCCTTTTTTTGCTGCCAAAATAGAAATAATGCCACTGCCTGCCCCTAGCTCCAAGAAAGTTTTGTTTCGCAAAGGCTTATCCGACAAAAATTGCAGTAGTATTTTAGTGCTGATAAATAGCCCGGGATGAAAGACACTAGGCAATACTTTGATTTTAATCCCTTGATACTCAAAGGCTCTTTCTTTGGAGAGATACCATTTGGATAAAGGTTGTAAAATAGGGGTAGCAATGCGTTTAATGGTTTTTCGGAGGTTCATGATTGGAGAAAATTAAGCTTAATCAATGCGTCTTTAGCCGCTTGTTGAAATTTTTGATAGGAAGGTAATAGGGCTAATTTTTCTAAATCAACCTTTTGTACAAGTGGTGTATACAGCTCGGAGATTTTTCGTCTACGCCTGCGTTTTGGATAATCTTTATAAGCAATTTGAAGAGCTTTTTTAATGGTTTCTTTGGGATTTGCTATCTGTTCCGCCAAACGACTTTTCGCTGGTAAATTCAATTCTTGATTGCTTTTACTTGTTCTAATTTCTACTTTAAATGCATCAGTGTCAGCTATCATCCATGATTCCGTCATATACACAGGAACAATAGCTACTAAATTTTTACACATTTTGCCCTCTGTTTGTTCAACAGCGCGAAAAGCTGGCAAAATTCGTTCTTCAAAAGCTCTATTATCCGTTCCATTATCCGCATCAACATGTACACAAAGTAAACTGTAACCATCTGCTTTTTTCGCTACTTTCAATATTTTATCCACCATTTTACCAGTTTCTGGAATATGCAACAATGGAAAAATTTCTATGCTTGTGTCCATTAATAATTGCTCAAATGTTCGTTCAATAATTTTTTCTAGAAAACGAACATCTGTAACTCCTTCTGTTGTGTAGGCGATTGTTAAAACATTCATGATCGTTTAGTTAAATTGTTAGTAACTTCTTTAAAATCGCCTATTTGTAAATATTGAATGACTTCTGATTTAGCAATGGGGTCTTCTCCCATATGACGTAAATTTAGTTCTTTTACCACTCTTTTGACTTTGGTAATGGTCATTTTTGCTTTCATTTCAGGTAGCATTAAGGTGGCTAAAAAAGCAAAAAGAATAACATAATTGTGATTTTCTTCCATTACTTTTCCAAGTAAAATAGGAGAATGTGTATTGGTAATCACTTGTCGCAAAGGAAAATGTGACGATACTTCATCGTCAAAATTAGTGCTTAAATCTTGTAGTAGTTGCACCATATATTTGAGGCGATAAGGATGTATGCCATTTTCAGGCTCTTCAAAGCAAAGTACTCCACTGTGTTTAACATCATATTTCAGGGTGCACAAAGCTAGAAGACGTAAAGTTCCCTCAGAAAGTACGCCAGCCGAAAAAGTTCTATTATCCTCTGTTTTTGCCATAACTACAAATTGATCTCTTGCCAAATCTTCTATGACATTTATATTGGTAAATGTGGGAAGTAAGTTATTTAACTCACTCGAAATATCCTGTAATGCCCAATCATCAGTTCGTTTAATTCTATGAAGAGCTGCTGCTAAATTTCGTCCATCTGTAGTGATAGTGTCGTGAGCAAAACGGCGTGAACTAGGTTCTCGAAGTTTTATAGGATTTAATTGTAAAAAACGCCAATTTTTCATCTCCTGTTGAGCAGCAAAAATATGAGGAAAATCTACACTGTTAATATTACTTAATGAAGTTTGTTCTAATACATCTGCTAAAATGCTTTTTCCTTCTCGTTTTCCATCTTGATGTATTTGAATTTTCAATTGCTTTTTGTTTTGAGAAGTACTGATATAAGAAGTTACTCTTTTTCCAGTTGTTACTTTAGGTCGCCACTCATTGAGTTGATGCTTAGGAATATATTTTTCTATCCATTCATCTTTATTCGCATCTATTTTGTTCAAAGACTCATGTTTGATAAGTAGTTGTTCTATTCCGCTGTCATTTTTCTCTTTTTTGATATGTAGTTCATAGCACAGACGAGTGTATTTCAAATGAGCTACTCCACCCCATTTGTCTTTAATGGTTTTATTAACCAGCATTTCTACCAAAAACTTCATTTCTTGCGCTGTAGTGCCATCAGGAAATTGTGTGAAAAGCTCGGTTGCACTGCCTCTTTGTTCATTAAATGCTGTTTTTAAGTCCGTTTCTGTTAGTCTTGACAATAATCGAAATACATCAAATAAATTACTTTTTCCAGAACCATTAGCTCCAGCCACTAAAACAAAAGGTCCTAATTCTGTTTTAAATTGATGAAAAGTTTTAAAACCATCTATTTCTATATACGTTATCATATTTATTTTTTATCAAAAAAGATAAAGTTATTATTCAGTAATAATACAAAAATAATCATAAAATTTCCCCACCCCCAGCTAATTTTTCCATCATTCCACAATTATTTCCCCAAAAAAATCCCGACCTTGCAACACCCCATCATTTTTATATTTTTTAAA
>JAHDGP010000435.1 GCA_020627525.1 Bacteroidota bacterium | reverse complement strand
CTAGTGTACCAGCAGGATAAGATACTCCCCCTTGATATTGTTGAGCACCGTCACAGGAAGTTCCACCGCCAGAAGAGCCTCCTCCTGTGCTTGCGCAGGCACCAAGATTTGTCCATCCTCCAGAGCCGTTACTTTGATACAAAACTCCGTTGTTTACAACTAGTGTGCCAGCAGGATAAGATACCCCACCTTGATATTGCTGAGCACCGTCACAGGAAGTTCCACCGCCAGTTGAGCCTCCTCCTGTGCTTGCGCAGGTACCAAGATTTGTCCATCCTCCAGAGCCATTACTTTGATACAAAACACCATTGTTAATTACATAAGTATTGGCAGGATAACTTTGACCACTTTGAAATTGAACAGCATTTGCACATGGGTCATTTGAGGTAGAAGGAGGAGTACATTTCTGCGATGCACCCAAATTTGCACGGAGTCCTCCTGGTAATAATTGTGCTCTCATACGATTTACCTGTCCTTGAGTAAACAAATTTAAACAATTATCATTGCTGTAATCCATATAGTTTTGATACATATCTGTTGTCCCACAAGAAACATGACCTGTTGGGCATCCTTCATTTGCAGCATCAGAATCTGGTGTGTCGCTTACTTGATCGTCTTGACCACATCCATTTACTTCGCCCCAAATATGTATTAGATTTAGATAATGTCCAATTTCATGTGTCGCTGTTCTACCACCGTCATAGGGAGGAGACACATAGCCAATTCTTCCAAAAACATCTGTTTTAATAACAACTCCATCCATTGCAATATTAGCACCTGGGTAGTAAGCATAGCCCAACAAGGTCTCATTATTGGCATTTTGTGGATTAGAAACCAACCAGATATTTAAGTAACTATTTACATCCCAAGGATCTACTCCCCCTGTGCTGGCTCTTTTCATATATTCTTGTTGGGAAGACCAGTTCACAACATTGGTTGCTTTTCTTGTAATACCGTTTGTCAATGTACCATCTGGAGCAGTTCTAGCAAGACAAAACTCAATTTGAGAATCAGCTGCTGCACTCCATTCATTTGTTTGATCAGGATTGGTTCTTCTGAAATCTTCATTTAATACATCAATTTGTGATTGAATCTGGGCATCACTGATATTTTCGCTGCTGTTGGTGTATAAAACATGTACTACTACTGGAATAGTGATTATACTTCCATCATAAGACTTGTTTTCGGACATTGCTCTTACTTTTTTTTGAGTGTATTGCTCATTTTGTTCGAGTCTATCCTCCACAGTCGGATCTATAGATTTAGCATGTTCAATTACCTCTGTTAAACCACATTTTCTTTGGGAGAATGAGTATAAGGCAGGAAGCATTAAAATTAAAAATAGAATAACATTTTTCATAGATATTTTATTTATTTATTTATGTTTTGGGTGATACAATTCGAACAATAAACATAGATAGAACAAAAATTTACATATATACTATAATAATATACAGTATTTACAAATACATTTTATTAACAAACAAAAGTTGCCTGTATCACTATTATAAATAGCAATCATTCAGCTTATAGTCAATTGAAAATAAGATGGTATGGTAATACTGTGTCCTATTTAATGGTACTAAACCGCTTTTGCAGTTAAAACATCCTGTAAGAAAGTATTTGTTAATCAATAACAATGTAAAGATAATTTTTTACTTTTTAGAATAATTATGCATATAATTATTATGTAATAAATAAAAATTAGCATTCAACAAAATATATAGTGCTATACTATTTATTTCTCAGTTTTTCAATAAACGGTTTGTGATTACCCTATTTGTAAAAAATACTTTATCTATTAGCTCTTGTGGAGCTTTTGAATATATTGTTTTCTGGTAACTGATTTTTAAAAATGGTCAGTTGTGTACTAACTTACATTACGCATCAACAAAAGGATTGGATAAAATAAGGATTTAATCATTTTTGAAAGATTTTACTACATTGTTAATTATTATTGCAACAGAAACAACCTTTTCGAAATTATTTTGATCCAAGAACAAGACTAGAATAGTGAAAAAGCTACCAGAATTAACATATAGAGATAATATATTCAGTCCTTTAAAGATTGATGTAATTTCCTTTAAATATTTAAGAAATATTTTTAAGCATCCTCTTAATCATAACCCTTTTAAACCTCATAGATTAAAGTTTAATGCCATCATTCTGATTACTTGTGGAAAGGAAGGGAAGCACAATATTGACTTTAAAAACTATTCTTATAAAAAAGGAAGTGTCATTATGATTTCAAAAGAACAGATTCATTCTTTTATTGATATTCCAAAAAAAAATGATGGGTGCTTGTTAACATTTACTGAAGAACTTTTCCTTGAAGTTGGTGCAACTAATCCATTTTTAATCAATCATCTTTACAATAATCAGATATATTCTCCTATAATCGATTTAACAGAACAAAAATTCAATCAACTTCATTCATTGGTTGACAAAATCAAAAATGAAGTCAATGATCAAAAAGAATCTGTTTGGATTGAAATTGCGAAATCGTATTTTAAAATTTTTCTACTTGAACTCTTTCATTCAAGAGAAAGCAAAGATAATATAATAAAAAACAGCCCCTACTTGGATGAGTTTATCGGTTTTCAAAAAGTTTTACAAGCTAATATTCTAAAAGAAAGAAAAGTAAAATTTTATGCCAAAAAGTTAAATATTACCACCAAAAAATTAAATTTAATTACGCAATCCACCATTAACCTTTCCGCTAAAGATTTCATAACATCTTCTGTAATTTTAGAAGCTAAAAAGTTTTTAAAATGTTCTGATATGACTTCAAAAGAAGTAGCCTATCATCTAGGATTTGATGAACCCACCAACTTCACAAAGTTTTTCAAAAAGCACACCCAACTTTTGCCTTCACAGTTTATTGAGTCAAGTTAATTCGCAAAATTGATCATTTTTACCATCGAAATGATTGTTTTCACCATTGAAATCAATCAATTATGGTCGATTTTTGCAAAGTAAAATAATTTTTATCATTAGTAGATAATTAAAAAGGCAATGAATTTTATTTTT
>JAHDGP010000036.1:4742-18940 GCA_020627525.1 Bacteroidota bacterium | reverse complement strand
TGTGAAAATCACTAACGTGCTTAAGTAATTGAAATGAGTGTATATATTCGAAACAAAGTGGTTTGGGACTATTGGCTTTGTTCATTTGCGCAAAATAAAAAAAACCACCGACCAAAGGTCGGTGGTTTTTCTATTTTCTCTTTTTGATTTCAGCACCAGTATATATGCCTAATGCGATTCAAAAACCAATTTGACTTCAGCGTTTACTATGCAGTAACTCCAGCTTCTTCCAAAGCTTTAACCATTGTTTCTCCGATAAATGCAGGAGATTCCACAACGTGAATACCACAATTTCTTAAAATTTCCATTTTAGCTGCTGCAGTATCTTCCGCACCACCAACAATAGCTCCTGCGTGACCCATAGTACGTCCTGCAGGTGCTGTTTGACCAGCAATAAAGCCAACAACAGGCTTCGTTCCGTTCTCTTTTATCCAGTAAGCAGCATCAGCCTCCATTGAACCACCAATTTCACCAATCAAAATAATTCCAACAGTATCAGGATCATCCATAAACAATTGGATAGCATCTTTTGTAGTTGTCCCAACAATTGGATCACCTCCAATTCCAATGCAAGTAGATTGACCCAATCCTGCTTTAGTAACTTGATCAACAGCCTCGTAAGTCAATGTTCCAGATCTTGAAACAATCCCAATCTTACCTGGGTTGTGAATGAATCCAGGCATAATACCAATTTTAGCCCCTCCAGGAGTTATAATTCCTGGGCAGTTTGGTCCAATCAAACGGCAATCTCTGTCTTGAATATAAGCTTGAACTTTAACCATATCTTGAACAGGAATACCCTCTGTAATTGCTACAATCACCTTTATACCAGCATCGGCAGCTTCCATAATTGCATCCGCAGCGAAAGCAGGCGGAACAAAAATGATAGAGACATCTGCTCCAGTTTCTTTAACTGCTTGAGCAACAGAATTAAATACAGGACGATCTAAATGAGTTTGTCCACCTTTACCTGGTGTTACACCTCCGACAACCTGCGTTCCATATTCAATCATTTGACCCGCATGAAAGGTTCCTTCAGATCCAGTTATGCCCTGAACAATCACCTTTGAGTCTTTATTTACCAATACTGACATTTCAATTTTTTTAATTAGGCTGCAAAAATAAGGAAATTCAATGAATTTGCTGAAGAATATTGAAATTATCTAAATTCAAATTACATAGGAATTTCAGTCTCATAACGAACTGTAATAAGATCTGGAACTCCAGTATTTTCTACTCCAATTTGAAATATGCTTCTGTCTACTTGAGCGGTTCCCCTAACTTTCAAAGGTTTTGTACTTGCAACTTTGAATTCTGTATCCAGTTTTTGAGTAAATCCACGCATTTTCAATTCCATTACGCCAGTATATGTATTGTTCATACCAGCTTTACAATCTTTAATGTTTAAAGTGGCAGTTGTGTATTTTTCAACATCAAAATAATCAAAAGCTTTCAAGTGTTCAGTCAGTTTATCACTTTTCTCCCATATTGAAGTTAAATCGATTTTTACATCAGCATCTAATGTTGTTAAATCTGATCCATCCATATTGACATTGGTAAAATTCCACTTTTTGAAAGTGCCTTCAGCAGTATATCTGTCGTTTGCTGCATCAAACATGATACTTCCAGGAGGAGTATCCATACTCATTGCCTTATTGGAGGCATTCTTTTGAGCAGATCTTTTAGTTGCGCTACATCCAATAGCAATTGCAGAAACCAAAAGAAACATCAATAAAAATTGTACTTTTTTCATTTTTATAAATTTATTTATGAAAGGATTTTAGTTTAATTAGGTATTAAGTCAAAGTTCATAAAAAATTGCAAAACATCTTTTGAAGGAGATGGTCCATCAGGTCCTTCCAACTTAAAGTTTTTAAACAATGACAATTCAAAGGAGGTCTTGACCTTTAAATATGTCTGATCGTTGTTTTGAAAGGGGTAAATTTCAGCATCAATCTTTAAAGGATATTTAATTCCAAGTAAAGTAAAGGTTCCAGCAGCCTCGTATAAATTTAGATTTCCATCTTTTGCAACTCGTTTTAACGATTCAAATTTAAAGGTTGAGTTTGGAAAAACACCCATTTTCAGCATTTTATTTTGAACTTCATAATCAAAGTCATCTGCACCCATTGTCACATCAGCAATTTCAACAACAAACGTTCCCGAAGCGTTTTCAATTGATCCATCATTGCTTAAAACCAAATTACCCGTTAAAGATCTCGCTTCTCCGGCATAATTATCTAAGGGAGGCAAAAAACTAAAAATGATAATTGGGTCGTCAGACTTTTTCTCAACTTTCCATTCTTTGGCTAACTTAAAGTCTTTGTTGACAGATTGACTTTTGTCAATTTTTCCTTCAGCAATATTTAAACCTAGCTCTTTCCAGCTTTTTACAGCAATAGTTTCAGGTATTGCCTTAAAGGCGTCTCCTTCTTTGGAGTTTTCTATTAAGTTTAAAATTTCCTTTTCTATAATTTCACCTGCTTTGTTAAACAGTTCAAATCTATTTTTCCATTTTCCTTGAACAATTCCATTTTCAAATTTTTGAAAAACAGGTTTTACACAATTGTATTGAGAAAATATTTCACCGGAAATAGTTAGGTTTTGTTTTTCATCAAGATAAGGATAGAGATTGAAGTAAAAACTACGCATTGTTCTGGTTTGATTTATCTTTTGTGTTAATTCAAACTGACACATTCCTTCATAAATCTCCTTTCGAGCCATTTCATCAAACTCTTTTTGATTGAATTTTTTAGGAGGATGACCTGCTAATTGAGTCAATTTCAATGGAGCAGTAACTGTTGTCTTTTCATTTTTCCAGATCAGGATATCGGACTTTTCATTATCAACTTCTTTTTGATGAACCATAGTACTGGTTCTTATGAAGTTTTTAAGTCGATCTAAATTTTTATATCTACCATAATAAATAGATCTACCTGATTCATTTTGAAAAACCAGCGTTGGGGTATAGGTAATCTTTTTAGGAGAACCGTTTAGCACATCTATAATCACAAAATCCAATTCGAGAGAGCTACTTAAGTTTTGTAGACTTTCTATTTCTTCATTTTCAATGATCGCTTCATTGGAATTATAAAATAGTATCAGCTTCTTTACATTTGTGTCGGCATGATTTTGTCCAAAGACAAATAAAACTTGAAAAAATGTAAATAACTGTATTAGTAAATGTTTCATATTATTGACAAGATTTTAGTAACGGATGTACGCAAATGGTGGTTTTGTTATTTTTGGTCTTTGAAATGTAGTTTGATATACAAAATATTGGTTTTATCGAAATTTAGGTATTTAAATTTTAACATATTTACCAATATTGATTTAACTTAGGTCTATCAATCTTTGTTATTGAATTACAATACACATTAAAAAATATTTGTATTTGATTAAATAACTTATCTAGATTTTTTGTTAAACAACCTCCACTGATATTAGAATTTCCCCAGTTTTTCTAATAATTTTAGTAAAAAAATAATTAAACTTAATAAACATTAATATAAATTATACTGTCTTTTTATCACTACAAGAGAATGTTTGAAAATAAATATGCTGTTACTATCAAAATTACTTTACAGTTCTATAAAAGCACAAAATTATCTTTTTTATATGTTTGATACATACAAATAGTCAAAAAGTAGAATGTGAATTATGCGAATTATAATGGATAGATATTTTTATATATTCTCAAAGGCAATATAATGCTCTAAATTATTCCTAATCTTTAAAAATTAGTTACATGTTAACAAAAAAACAAGTTTTCTCTTTATTTCTCTTCATGCTGTTGTGTAGTATAACTTCAAACGCACAGCAGCGTAATTGTTCAGCAATGGATGTGTTGGATCGCCAAATTCAAGAAGATCCTACTATTGTTGATAGAATGGAGCAATTAGAACAATTCACTAACAAGGTAATCAACAGCAACAGCGATGCCCTTAAGGTTAATGGCATTATTACTATTCCAGTTGTTGTTCACGTTATTTACAGAACAAGTAACGAGAACATAAGTGAAGCGCAAATTAATTCTCAAATCCAAGTTTTGAACGATGATTTTAGAAGAATGAATAGTGATGCGACAAACACTTGGTCACAGGCTGCAGATACGCAAATTGAGTTTTGCTTGGCAACTGTTGATCCAAATGGAAGTGCTACAAGTGGTATTACAAGAAAATCTTCTACTAGATCTGAGTGGGGAACAAATGATGCAATGAAGTATTCATCACAAGGTGGTGTTGATGCTTGGCCTGCATCTGATTACTTAAATATGTGGGTTTGTAATATTGGTGGAGGAATTTTGGGATATGCTCAATTTCCAAATACAGGTTCTGCTGCTACAGATGGTGTAGTAATGAGCCCACAATATTTTGGTACAACTGGCTATGTTTCTGCTCCATTTGATGGTGGTAGAACAACAACACACGAAGTTGGTCACTGGTTGAACTTGAGACATATTTGGGGAGATGGTAATTGTAATGCTGATGATTTTGTATCTGATACACCAACATCTGATGCTGCAAACTATGGTTGTTCAACTGGTCATGTTTCATGTAGTTCTACAGATATGGTTCAAAACTACATGGATTATTCAGATGATGCTTGTATGAATTTATTTACTCAAGGTCAAACAGACAGAATGCGTGCATTGTTTGCATCTGGTGGAGCAAGAGCAAGTCTTTTAAGTTCTAATGGCTGTGGAAGCAGCAATGGCGGCGGCGGTGATCCTCCTCCTCCAACTGGATGTAATGACAATGAAGTAAATATTAATATCAATTTTGATAATTACTCAGAAGAAACTAGCTGGCAAATTACAAACGCTTCAGGTGCGGTAGTTGCTTCTGGTGGAAATTATGGTTCTGGTCAATCTTCTATTTCTGAAACAGCTTGTTTAGGAGATGGTTGTTTTGATTTTACAATCAATGATTCATATGGAGATGGTATTTGCTGTTCATATGGTAGTGGTTCTTATTCAGTATCTAGTGGAGGCTCAACTTTGGCTTCAGGTGGATCATTTACTTCTTCTGAAACCACAAATTTCTGCTTTAACAATAATCCTCCTCCAGCAAGTTGTGGAACACCAACTGGTTTGGGCGTTACAGGGGTTACAGATGTTGATGCAACATTAACTTGGTCTGCTGTTAGTGGAGCGGCTTCTTATAATGTTGATATTCTTTCAGGTGGAACTGTTGTATATTCAACAACAAGTACTTCAACTTCATTAGGAATAACAGGTTTTGCTGCTGGTTCAACTTACCAATTTGCAGTTCAAGCGGTTTGTTCAGGAGCTACATCTTCTTTCTCTGGTAATTATACCTTTACAACAAACAGTTCTAACGGCGGCGGCGGTACTGGCGGTTGCGATACTGTTGACAGTCACGATTTTGAATCTGGATGGGGAATTTGGAACGATGGTGGTTCTGATTCGTATAGAATCAACTCTGGAACTTACGCAGGTAGCGGAACTTATAGTATTAGATTAAGAGACAATACAAGCTCTTCAGTTATGACTACAGATAATCTTGATTTGTCTGCTTATAATGAAGTAACTGTAGATTTCCATTATTATGCAAATAGCATGGAAAACAATGAAGATTACTGGTTGCAGGTTTCTACAAATGGCGGCTCTAGCTATCAAACAATTAGCTCTTGGGCAAGAGGAACTGACTTTGACAATGGTGTAAAATATACAGAGTCTGTTACAATGACAGGAACATTTAGTGCTAATACGAAAATTAGATTTAGATGTGATGCAAGTGCAAATGCAGATCAAGTATACATTGATGATGTTGTTATTACAGGTTGTGCTACAGGAAGAATGGCAGGAGCGCAATTGAGTAAAATAGAAGATGCTATCAATGAAGAAGCACCAGCTGAAAGTGCAAGAATTGTCAATGATAACTCAGTTATGAATGTTTATCCTAACCCAGCTCAAGGACAGGTTAGAGTTGACTACCAATTATCTGAAGTTAATGAAGCAAACTTAATGGTATTTGATTTAAGTGGTAAATTAATTTTGAATCAAGCAATAGTTGCAGAAGAAAATATGCAAACATTAGATTTAGATGTTAGTGGATTGAATGCAGGTGTTTACTATGTGAACATTGTATCAAGTAAAGAGCGTTTGACTAAAAAGTTAATGATTGTTGATTAATAGTTTTTCTTAGCAATTGTTAAGTACTTTTTAGAGTACGAATATTCAATTTACTCCCCCACGCTGCGAAGCAGCGTGGGGGAGTTTTTGTTTTTAGAGGTGCGATTTGGTAAATGGAATGCCTATATTTATCTTTAAAAATAAATGATTTTATCTTCAATTATGAAATACTGCTTTTCCTTACTGTGCATCCTAATGTTGGGTTGCAATACTGGTCCCAAGATAAGTGAATTATGTCCAGACATTAGCTTCTCAGACGATCAGGTAAGTGGATTTTTTAGTGATTTGGAAGATGCATTAAATTGTGCGGAAAAAACCAATAAACCTATATTGGTTGTGTTTACTAAGTGGGCAAGATCCAATAGTACTTTTGAGGATAAAATCTTAATTGATAAGTCTGTTCAATATGAGCTTTCAAGAAATATTATCCTGCTAGTGTTAATGGCCGATGATGAATTATTGGGTGAAGAAGTAACAAAATTCCAGCTATCATTGTGCAATGAAGAAATCCAACCTGTTTACTCAATTATCAATCATAAAAAAGAATTACTCATTCCTTGTTGGGGATATTCAAATGATCCCAAAGTCTTCTTGCAGCAATTTAAAAAATTGGCTAAGCTAAACGAATTTGAATAATTGAGTCGAGGAAGGGAGTTTGGTATTGTTTTTGTAACTCATCACTTCACTTACAAACAATATGCCAGGCCTTAACAATTTCCAAAATCAAATTTTTACATATCTATAAATAAACCTTGTAATGTATTAATGGAAGAAATTTAAAATTATACAAATAGGTTATACATCTATGTGTGATTTGCTTAAAAAATATTACTTAAATTGATAACTTTAAGTAATATTAATCAAAATATTGCGCCAAAATTATGATAAAAGTCAACTCCCTTTTACTACTATTTTTATGCAGTCAATTGCTAAATGCACAACAAATGTTGCCAGCAGGCGGAGGAGCTGTTGAACTCAGTAATACAGAAAACTGCTTATCTGAAGATAATAGAGCAAAAATCCAAACCGAATTAAAGGAAAACCAACTGAAGCTTGAAAAAAGTGGTGCTTTTGCAGCTCAAAATTACAAGTCTGCAATTGTATCTTTCGATTGGCCAATGAGAAAGTCTACTAGCAATACGTTTAATGATTATTATGGGATTTCTAATTTTGTTGATCATAATCCGTTGGCTACTGGTGATCAATTTGGTTCGTCAAATGAGGACTATAATTGTGGGACAAGGTCTTATGATTTGGCGAGTGGCTACAATCATAGAGGAATAGATTACTTTTTGTACCCTTTTCCTTGGTACCAATATGAAAATAACTTTGTAGAAGTAATTGCAGCTGCGGAAGGAGTAATAATTGGAAAAGATGATGGCAATTCAGACAATCATTGTGCTTGCAACGGAAACTGGAATGGCATTTATATCCGTCACGCTGATGGTTCTCAGGCTTGGTATGGGCATTTTAAACGAAACTCATTGACAACAAAAGCAGTTGGGCAGATGGTTTCAAAAGGTGAGTATTTGGGTATTGTTGCAAGCTCTGGTTGTTCAACAACTGCGCATTTGCATTTTGAAGTTTATGATAATAATAACAATTTGATTGATCCTTACGCCGGACCTTGTAATGATCTAAATACAGCTTCTTGGTGGACCAATCAGCAACCGTATCGAACGCCTACTTTAAACGCTTTATTGACACACGATGCACGACCTTTATTTGGTTGTCCAAGTGAAGAGGTGCCTAATCTTGCTAATGAATTTGTACCAGGACAACAAATTTATTTTGGATCATACTATCACGATCAAATGGAAGGAAGCGTATCAGTTTCCAGAGTGATTAGACCCGATAATACTGTTTGGCAATCTTGGAATCATACTGCTACCCGAACCTATAATGCCTCTTGGTGGTATTGGTATTTTAATTTACCAACAAATGCACAACTGGGTACTTGGATATTTGAAATTGACTTTCAAGGGCAATCTCATAGACATCAATTTGAGCTTGTTGACCCTGCTTGTATTGGAGGAAATAATAATTGTGATAAATTACAATTGGCGGCAAATGTTTATTTACAAGGAGCCTATAGCAACTCAACAGATATTTTAATGAGGGATGATTTGCGTAAATCGGGACTTATTCCAACAACAGAACCCTATTCAAGTTTAGCAGGATTTAATCACATGGGAGAAGGTGGAGGAGAACAAGTTCAATCGGGCGTTTTTAATACGCAAGGTGTAAATGCTATTGTTGACTGGGTGTTTGTCGAATTGAAAAACCCTAGTAACAATATGACGATGGCAACTCGATCTGCGCTCATTCAACGAGATGGCGATGTTGTGGATGTTGATGGATTTTCTCCTGTATCTTTTAGCCTTCCTTCTGGAAATTATAAAGTGTGTATAGGTCACAGAAATCATTTAGCTGCAACGATACAAACTGGATTGAATTTTACAAAAGGCATTATCACCTATTGTAATTTCAACAGTTTACAAATTTATGGAGTCAATGCCTTGATTGAAATGCCTGGTCCCAAAAGAGCATTGTGGGGTGGTGCAACAAATGGAACTGGCTCAATTGTGTTGACCGGACCAAATAATAATGCGAATACCTTGTTTTTTGATATAATAAATGCACCCAATAACGTGCAAGTACGCAATGATTTTATTTACGAAAATGTATATCTTCAGACCGATTTCGATATGAATGGGAAAGCCATTTATCAAGGCTTTGAAGCCGATGCAAATTTGTTATTCTTTAACGTCATTCAACACCCGCAGAATTTGCTTTTTTCGACTAGCTATATTATTGAAGAACAAAGACCCTAATCAAAAAAACAATAGGTCTTGATATAAAACATTGATCTACCCTAAAGTTTTTTACAACACTATTGATAGATTGACGAAACTTGATAAACAGGAATTATTTTACCTAATTTCTATTGCTTCAATATTAATATAACTGATTCCAATTGCTTCACATGTTGATTGTAAGTCCCAATTTACTTTAACATTAATAGGCAATTCATCTTGATTAATTTGAATACCATCAGGCAAACTTCCAATTCTATAATTGTTTTTATCATCTTCAATTTGAATTATATATCCACGACAACATTGACA
The DNA here is from genome assembly GCA_020627525.1 of Bacteroidota bacterium. Classification (GTDB taxonomy): domain Bacteria; phylum Bacteroidota; class Bacteroidia; order Chitinophagales; family UBA2359; genus JAHDGP01. Next base: position 9,655 of record JAHDGP010000036.1, on the reverse strand, counting down.
TAATCTGTTGTCTAGCTGCGTAATTATCCCATTTGATTCAAATTCAATTTGATTTTCATTTTTGCAACTAAAAATAACTGTTAACAACAATATTAAAATGATCCATTTTGATTTCATCAGCACGTTTGTTTAAATCAAATATATGATTAAAACGAATCGAGAGTGTTATTGGTTGGGTCAAAAAAAGATTGCTGAGTGTCTCCTTTGAGCATTTTTTTGTTTGTGGAAAGAAACAATGTATACGAATTCTAGAAAATTAATCCAATAATTTATTATCTTTCAAGAAGTTAAGTGTATAAGTTATTTATGGATGTTAATTTGATCTTACCACTTACTTATTTATTCATTCTTAAATTGAATACACATGGATATGAATTTTTTGGCTTTGTTTGGTGCTGCTTTGGTGCCTATGGTTGTTGGCTTTGTTTGGTACGGTCCAATGCTCTTCGGGAAAACTTGGATGCGAGTAGCGGGTAAGACTCAAGAGGAATTGGAAAGTGGCAATATGGCTTTGATATTGGGCTTGTCTTACTTTTTGAGTTTGCTTTTAGCATTTGGTATTTCGGGATTGACCAATCATCAATCTGGTGTGATGCAATTGTTTGCTATGCACCCAGATTTTGGACAATCAGGTACAGAAGTACAAAATTTGTATGATGCTGTTATGGCTCAATTTGGAAATACACACCGTACTTTTGGACACGGCGCATTGCATGGTGTTGTTGGCGCAGTCTTCATTGCCCTTCCATTGATCGCCATAAATGCATTGTTTGAAAGAAGAGGTGGAAAGTATATTGGAATCCATTTTGGCTATTGGGCTATAACTCTTGCATTGATGGGAGGCGTTGTTTGTCAGTTTTTATAGAAAAAAATTACAATGAATACATTATTTAAAGTAACTTCTTTTCTTTTGATTTTTACAAGTTCACTTTTTTTAAGTGGTCAAAACACGCCTTTGCCCTCCTCAATATTAAACAGCTCAATGTATCCTTTAGGATATTTGGATGTTACTGTCTTAGGAATAGATAATTCTGGTTCAACCGATGTAACGAATGCCATTAATGATGCGATTGTTATGGCAAGGGACAATCGTTTGGTTTGTTATTTTCCATCAGGAACCTATTTGATTTCAAACTCTATTGAAGCAATGTTGCTCAGTTATGATCACGATGGCAATCCCAACAATAATCATTTATCAGATCGTCGTAAGCCTTGCGTTTTGGTTGGAGAGTGTGGTCCCAATCAACCCGTTTTAAAATTAAAAGCTGGGGCAACTGGTTTTCAGGTTCCAGGTGAGACTACATCGAAAGCGGCTGTAATTATGTGGGCATCTCCCAATCAAGATGTTACAGTTGGAGGTACAACAATTCCTAAAGGAAGTACCGATCCAGAAGATGAATTACCAGGTATTGCGTTCAATCAAATCTTTAGAAATTTCACAATAGATTTAAATAATAATCCTGGCGCGGTTGGAATTCGCTTTGCAGGTGCGCAGGGTTCGTCTATGGAAAATATAAAGATAATTGCAACAAATGCATATGCGGGAATGCAAAGAATGTTAGGGCAGGGTTCTGGTTATTACAATGTTGAAGTAACTGGCGGGCTATATGGAATTTTAATTGAGGATTCTTATCGTCGTTTATCGGAATACGCATTTTTATCCGGTATGAAATTCATTAATCAAACCGAAGCTACTTTTGGAGGTTTTGTTTATTGTCCTATCTCTATTGTTGGATTTTATATTGAAAATGCACATGGTAAAATATTCAAAAATCACCCAAGCACGCGAGGTGGTTTGTCTTTGATTGATGGTGTGATCAATATTACTGGAAATCCTTCTCAAGCCGCTTTCACATTTTATTCTGATCGTAATTTTTATTTGAGAAATGTTGACATAAAAGGCAATCCAAATGTGCTAGGCAATCCCAATCCAATAGTAACTGTAAATCCAAGTACGTGGACAAAAATTATTGAGTTATCCCATTGTCCAAACGGTAATCTTACCGCTAAAAATTTATCTGAATGCACAATTGATGAAAATGATTTTACAGTGAAAATAGAAGTTGATCAAATGGCAGACGTTGATGCTATTATGGAAAAACACGTTGGACCAATAAAAGATTGTATTGATTTAAATAATGCTATAAATGTAAAAGATGCTGTGCAAATGAATGGACCATTTGGTGCAGCAAAAGGCGATGGCGTAACAGATGATACTGACGCATTACAATGGGCAATCGACAATAACGAAAATGTATTTTTACCAAAAGGAGATTTCATTGTGAGCAATACGCTTTTGCTTAAATACAATACAAATTTATTCGGTATTGGAAAGGTGTTTTCTAATATTAAGGCAGCAAGTAATTGGAACGATGCAGACAAACCGATATTACAAACGATAAACAATACTGATGCAAATACAAGAATAAGGGATTTGATGATTGAAATCAATCCTTTGTCAAATTACAACCTAACAGGAATACATTGGCAAGCTGGGCGCAACTCAATAGTGCAAAATGTTATGCTTGGAAGCAGTGATTTCGGCAATGTAAATACTCCTGCTCAAAGTCTTCATTACGGTTATAAAATAAACGGAAACGGTGGTGGTAAATGGTATAATACCTGCGCAGAATGGCACAAGTTGAGGTATTCCACAACGCAACAAAATTATAGGGCATTGTATGTAGAAGGGACAACAGAACCATTGACATTTTATAGTCTGAATGTTGAGCGTGTGAGAACGGAACCACAAGCTGAAATTAAAAATGCTGAAAATGTGACTGTTCATTATTTCAAAGCAGAGGCGGGCGGAGGTTCAGGGGCTGGAACAACACAGCCTGAATCCATCCCTTTAAAAATAGCAGACTCTAATCACATAAATGTTATTGGAGGAACAGGAAAGATTGAGCTAAATGCAGGTGAGGCAATGGTGGAAATTTACAATTGTTCAAATAGCACAATTGCACATTTAAAATCGTTCGAAAGCGGAAGTGTTTGGAGTACAATTAAATCTGAATGCAACAGCTTGTCAAATGATGTGAATTTGGCAACTTATAAATCATGTAAGAATGTGCAATATGTGAATAGATATGCAACAGGAAACAATACTGGTGAAAACTGGGAAAATGCATTTATTGATTTGCAATCTGCCTTATCAACAAATAATTTAAGTTGTAATGAGGCTGAAGTTTGGGTGGCTGAAGGTACATATTCGCCTGGTTCAAATAGAAGTCATACATTTGCCATTCCAAACGAATTTAAAGTATATGGAGGATTTGACGGCTTTGAATTAAATTTAACTGAAAGAGGTCCTGATCAAAATCCGACCATTTTATCTGGAAATATCGGAAACTTAAACTCTTCAAGCGACAATGTATACCATGTTGTAAGTTTTGATAATGTAAGTATAAATGCACTGTTGGATGGATTCATAATAGAACAAGGTTATGCAAATGGCTCAAGCACAGATAATAGGGGAGGTGGTATTTTTATAACCAGCAATAATATTGGCAAAATATATTTAAGAAACAATATTGTTCAAAACAATTATGCTCTTTTAGGCGGTGGTCTTTACAATGCTGGAAACATTTTCCTTAAAAATAATACACTGAGGTATAATCAAGGATCGTATAACGGATCAGCAATATTTACCTGGGGCACAAACTCAACTTTGAATCTGGAATCCGGAAACCACGTTTATGATCATTGCTCAACTTGTCCAAGTATTTTTTATTATGATGCTGGTGGAGAAATCACAATAAGTGGATGGAACTGTATTGAGAATTGAGCCAGGTCAACTTAAAAGTTTATTACTAAAGCCAAAAGGAAGCAACTGTTCAACACTGTTGACAATTATAACCTGTTCATTTCGCCCAAGCAAATAAATTTTGATCTTATCTGGCTGTTTACTTTCATATTCAAACAGAACTTGTCTACAACTGCCACAAGGAAAAGCTACATCATCAATTTCGATTCTATCATAATCTATGGTTATCGCTATGGACTGATAAGTTTGATTCGGAAATTGCGACGAAGCGTGAAAAATGGCCACTCGTTCAGCACACAATCCGCAAGGATATACCGCATTTTCTTGATTGTTGCCTGTGATAATCTTTCCATCATCCATCAAAAGTGCGGCTCCGACATAAAATTTGGAATATGGGGCATAAGCATTTTTACATGCTTCTTTTGCTTTTTGGAACAAGTTTAACTCCGCCTCTGTAAATGAACTGTAATCTTCAAAAACTGTTAAACTACTTTCTATTTTAACCTCTCTCATACATATTTCTGACTAATAAAGTCCCAAATGATACGTTATTCGCAAAATTGGCTGACAATTATAAGAAAAAATATCGAGAATAGCTAGCATTTTGAACTTTGTTTTTGATGTTAAAATATTCACAAATTTTTTTTCGAAGCTTCCCGATTGAATGTGTCGTCGTTTTACAAGAAAAATTTAATATATGAAATATCTTTTGATGATGATGATTTGCCTGTTTGGCGTAAGTTTGATTTCTTGTGAAAAACAAGAGGATGTAAAATCAATAAACTGTGAAAACTTTGTGGAGGGATTGACAAATGAAGACGATGAAGTTATTGAAAAGGAGTTAGCAGAAATATTAGAGGAAATGCAATCTGTACCAACTGATGATGATCCGTTTGGACATGAAGCAAATTTCAATAAAATTTTGAATTATATACGTGAATGCTCAGAGTTAACAGCAAAAATAGATTGTTATGCTTGTATCGAAACTTTGCCTGTTCAAACTGAAATAATAATAACGATAGGATCAGATACTGAAAATGTATTTATTTTAGATTTTTATACACCTGAGGATGATAAAATTTCTTATAATAGGATGCATAGATAAATTGAGAGAAACAAACAACAAATAAAAAATATTTTATCTATT
>JAHDGP010000036.1:0-4642 GCA_020627525.1 Bacteroidota bacterium | reverse complement strand
GATGCATAGATAAATTGAGAGAAACAAACAACAAATAAAAAATATTTTATCTATTTGTTAAAAACCTTTCTCTTAACAAGAATGATTTGGAATTTTACCTCTAATGACAGATTATTCATTATTTTAGAATATGAATGAAAAGAGGCTGTTTTTTGCTCAAATATTAATTTTAATGCTTTTGGGAGGTCTGTCATTTAGCTCTTGTAGCTATAGACTGTCCAATCTGTACTCTGCAAATGAAGCTAGTTGTCTAAATGTTTCTGAGAAAAATGAGGCAAGAGTTTCGGGTGCAGTTTCTTTTGAAGGACACGGTTATAACGGATTGAACTTACAAGCTGCATATAGTCCTGTGAATCATTTAGTAATTGGGGGAAATTACTTTAAAACAAGTGGAACTAATTTCGAAAATCTAGAAGGAAACCAATCATTGTATGAAGGAGTGATTGGTATTTATTATATTGTTCCTCCATCAAAAAAACAGAATAGAAAGATAAAAAAAGTAGATTTAATACTGGACGTTTATGCTGGTTATGGATTGGGTGAAAATTTCAATTATTTTACGCCCGATAGTTTTGCTGAATTTTCATTTAGGCATTTTTTTTTACAAGGAGGTCTGCATTTAAAGGGAAAAAAGTACACCCTTAGTTATGCTTTGAAAGGCTTAAGTTTGGATTTTACAAAAGGAAAAATAGTCAACGATGTACCATTGTTTCGTTTTAAAAATTTGGAGAACGACCCATTTATTTTTTTTGAAAACACATTTCAGTTGAAATATCAATTAAAAAAAATAGAATTGTATGGCAGTATAAATGGAATAGGTTCTCCTAATGCAGCATTTTTATATCAACAATTTAGATTCCATACTGGAATTATTGTAAAAATCAATGAGCTTTTTCAAAAGAAAAAGACTAACAGTAAAAATTAGCACATTGTATAATAAGTTTTGTCCACTATAATTTATTTTATATAAATGAAAAGTAGGTAATTTTTATTATAATGTTTTGATAATCAGTTAAGTATGGTCTGTTTTGGTTTATTTAAACATCCTTTTTTCGATAAAATGAGTTTTGATTGAATTCAAATCCAAACGATATTGCAGTTATAATTGCGAAAAATATGAAAAAGGAAACCTTGTTTATTCAAATATCTGCTTTATTGATTTTGTTAAGTTTTTGTTCTTGCAGTCATAAATACTATTATACAAATGAAGCGAGTTTGCTTGCAATTTCCGAAAAAAATGAAGCCAAGTTTTCAGGTTCCGTTTCAATTGGAACTGAGAGTATTAATGGAGCGAGTGCACAGGTTGGTTATAGTCCATTGAAGCATTTAGTTGTTGGAGCAAATTATCAAGGGATAAAAGGGAAAAATGTTACGAGTTCTAATGGTGGAAATCAATATATGATTGAAGGTGTTGTTGGCTTTTATTACAAACGTCCAATATTTGGAATGTTGAAAGAAAAAACAAATTTTTCAGAAATTTTGTTTGATACATATACAGGGTATGGCTTGGGGAATAATACTCATAATTTGAATTGGAATACTTCAACAAAACTTTCATTTCAGCATTACTTTTTGCAGGGAGGAGTACATTTGTTAAATGAAAAAACAAGCTTTAGCTATGCACTAAAAGGGCTAAATTTGAATTATACAACAGGGCTTGTTATAAATGACGCTGATTTAGGAGATTTTGAATATTTAAAAAATGATCCTTTCAGCTTTCTGGAACAATCTTTTCGAGTTAAATATAAATTGCAAATAGTAGATATTTATTTGACTGTTGTACGTATTAGAAACTTAAATTCTATTTTTAAACACGATGGAAGAAGGTTTCATTTCGGAGTGATTTATGATATTGATAAATTGTTTCGGAAAAACCGCAATCCAGCTTTAGGAATAGCTCAAAAATAACTCAGCGTCGGCTGCCGATCCACTTTGATCGAACCGTCGAACCGAATATCTTTTTACATTATTCTGTCGAGATGTCGAACCAGATATTTTTATTCACCGTAGCGCAACTATGCTTCATAAAAATGTCCCGGCGGGGAACCGCTTGAATAATATTAAAATATAAAACGGTCCGACGTTCGGTCAAATTTGGACACTTATTTATGAGCTATTCCTTAGATAAATTAGAAGGCTATATCTTTTGATAACGTTTTAAATTTTTTTAAAATATAAACTTATGAAAACTAAAGGTTTTATTGTATTTATAATTTCAATATTTATTCTAACAATAGCTTGTAATAAAGACAGTCAAGGAATTGATATTGAATATAAATATTATGAGGATTATGATGTTATCACAGAAACATTAAATTTGCCATCATACCCATTAAGTTATGATATTACATTTCCAAAATACTATATCAGACGGACATCTGATTTTGATAAAGACTTGGCAACATTGGGTAGGGTTTTATTTTACGATAAAAATTTATCAAAAGATGGTAAAATTTCTTGTGCCTCTTGCCACAAACAGGAGTTGGGCTTTGCTGATGACCTGCCTTTTAGCAAAGGAGTTTCAGATCGTGAAACCAAACGCAACTCATTAGCCTTGGGATCTGTCTTTAACTTTAGAGAGTATTACGGTAGTATTGAAAATGGGCAAATTCCATTTTTTTGGGACAATCGAGTAACAACGGTTCAAGAACAATCCCAAGAAACATTTGCGAACAGCGACGAGATGGATATGAAAATGCACGAAGTAGCTGATGCTGTTAGAAAGTTGGATTATTATAGACCATTGTATAAAGCGGCTTTTGGTAAAAGTGATTTTATAGAACAGGAAAATATTTTAAATGCATTGGATGAATTTGTCAGCAGTATTTCAAGTACTTCCTCAAAGTTTGATAAATCAATGGATGATTTTCTTGCTTTAAATGAAACCTATATTGGATTTGAGGAGAAAGATTTTCCTACATTTACTGCAATGGAAAACAGGGGGAAGGCTATTTATATGCAGAACTGTGCTTCTTGCCACGGAGCAGCGAGTGGTGCACCAGGAAAAGTATTTGCGAACAACGGATTGGATAAAGTTTATTCAGACGCTGGAATGGCTGATGTCTTTGATCAATATAACAATGGCGATTTTAAAGTTCCAACTTTGAGAAATATTGCATTGACGGCACCATATATGCACGATGGTCGTTTTGCAAGTTTAGAAGAAGTATTAGATCATTATAGTGAGGGAATTCAAGATCACGAGCATTTAGATATCGCATTGAAAAAAGTTGACGGCGCGCCAAAGCAGTTTAAGTTTACAGAGGACGAAAAGGCAGCATTGTTAGAGTTTTTTGAGACACTTACCGATGAAACGTTTATCAATGAAGAGCGGTTTAGTGATCCTTTTAAGGGGTAGGGGTACAGTTTACTTTTTATTCCAAATTCTCCAACCGCCTGGCACCCCTTTGCCCACGTATCTTTTTGCTTTTTTACCCAATTTTTATCATATTTAAAAAAAAAATTAATCTTCCCAAACAGCAAGACATTTCTTTTCTTGCCAAAATTTTTCCAAAGTCATTTTGGGGTTGCCAATTGCTTTTATTGTCAACGGACTAAGTCTGACACTAATTTTGTGCGAGCGTGTTCCGAAAGAACCAATGTCAACTACCTCATTGCCCAATAGTTTTAAATTATTGCGCTGTAAATAATCCATTATGGTTGGAACCTGTAAATCGACACCACCCGTCAATGCTGAGTGCGGATTTCGTAAGACCTTTGCAAGCTGTATTAGCTCTTGTAAATCGTCAGGGTTGTTGTTGAAATACTCCTCATAACTTTTGTAATAAATAGATTCCAATGCATCCTCTTGAGAAACAAATTCACCATCAATAACATAGCCAATCATCCAGTTGTCACCGTATTTTTTATCCCATTCGCTTTGTCTTTTTTGTCGTTGTTTGATGTTTCCCGCTTTCCCAATTTTTCTGTCTACTATTCGCCAGCTCATTTTATGTTTTATTTATTATAATGAAATTTTTATTCAAACAAGTTAACAGTTTTGTTTTTATTGGCTTTGTCAACTTTATGTTTTAGTAATCCTATCTCTTCTATTTTCACTTGTTCTTTATTGAAGTTTCCATTATAAACTATTTCCATGTTCTTTAATTCAAAAGATAGATTATTTATCAACTGACTCTCTATTTTTGGTACAATTGCATCAATTAAGCCTTGATACTTCTTATCCATATCAAAATTAACTTCAGTTTCAAAGTACCTGCTCTTTTCTAATCCAAAAATGATTGAACCGTCGAATTTTAGCTCATTTAAATCTAATTGTTCTAATAAATTATTTGTTTCAAAATATGAAGGAAATACAATTGACTTGAATTCGGAATTGAAAATATTTTCATCGTCATCATTATCAAAATAAGCATACTCATTAAACTTTAACATAACAATATTTTCTTCTGATAAGTAAAATTCTCCCTTGCCTTCATTATAGTATTCTCCCGCATTTGGCAGGTCAAACTAGAATAACTTAGAACTATCAAGAAATTTGTGAATTTCAAAATAATCCTCTGGTTTGCCTCCAAACTTTTTGGCAGATAACAAACTATGTTTCCAAATATTCATTTTTTATTCCAGTATAAATCAAACTTTTCAATGACATAATTTTTTTTACCTATATATTTTGAGGGTA
>JAHDGP010000035.1:15336-19163 GCA_020627525.1 Bacteroidota bacterium | reverse complement strand
GAAGAAGCAACGAAATGGTTAGAGGAGACCAGTAGCGACGAAGGGCAGAAACAAGAATTGATAAAGGTTATAAAGAAGTATTCAAAGTGATAGATAGTTCAGGATTTAGGTATTCCATATCTCCCAAGACTTGTCCGCTTGCAAGCACAGCATTTCGTATCCGTTTTTTACCCGTGCTCCTTGAGCTAGACCCAATTGCATAAATTTAGATTGCTCAGGATTGTAAACCAAGTCGTAAAGCAGGTGCGAAGAATCTAAATGTTCATAAGCAATGTTTGGAGCTTGATCAATTTTAGGATACATTCCAAGTGGGGTAGTATTGATTAGAATTTTGTATTTATCCAAATTAGATTGATTTACTTCGTTGTAAGAAAGATAATCATCATCACTTTTTCTAGAGACAAATTTGTAATCAATATTGAGTTTTTCCAATGCAAATTTTATAGCCTTTGCAGCGCCACCTGTGCCAAAAATAAGCGCTGTTTTATGATGAGATTCTAGTAAAGGTTTTAAAGATTGTTCAAATCCCCAAACATCTGTATTAAAGCCTTTTGTTTTTCCTTTTTTAATTTTGATGGTATTGACCGCTCCAATTGTTTTAACTGTACTGTCAATACTGTCTAGAAAGGGGATGACTGTTTCCTTATACGGAATTGTTACATTTAACCCTTTAAAGTTGTTATTGTTTAACAAGCTTGTAAAGTCCTCTATTTTTTCCAAAGGATACAAATCATATTGACAATCCAATATATTTTTTGATTGAAATTTTTCTTTAAAATATAATGGAGAGAAAGAATGTGATAAAGGGAAACCAATTAAACCAAATTTGTTCATTTAAGCAATGTTGATTACTGTCTCACAAATAAAATTCAATTGTTCTTCATCCAATTCTGTATGCATCGGCAATGAAATTACTTTTTTTGCCATCGCTTCCGAAATAGGAAAATCTCCAACTTTGTTTCCAAAGTAACTGTAGGCTTTGTGTAAATGCAATGGATATGGATAATAAACCATTGATGGAATTCCAGCCTCGCTCAGCCCCTCTCGCAAATTGTCTCGGTCACCTTCATAGTTTAGTGTATATTGGTGAAATACATGATTGCAAAATTCTGATCTAAATGGAATTTTGAACTTAGGATGATCTTTAAATATTTTATCATAAAAATCTGCTGCTGCTTTTCGCTTAGTCGAATACGCATCGAGTCGCTTGAGTTTGGCATTCAAAACCACAGCCTGAAAACTATCCAACCTAGAATTCACGCCTATCAGGTCAGATTGATATTTAATACGTTGTCCATGATTGGCAATGCACCTTATTTTATCAGCCAATTCATCGTTATTGGTAAACAAAGCTCCAGCGTCTCCATAAGCACCCAAATTTTTGGATGGATAAAATGAAGTACATCCAATATCGCCTATCGTTCCCGACTTCTTTTGCGTTCCATTTTTGAAATAATAATCAGCACCCAATGCTTGCGCATTGTCTTCGATTATTGGAATGTTATTTTCTTTTGCAATTGCACAAATATTTTCCATATCAGCAATTTGCCCATACAAATGAACAGGAATAATACACTTGGTATTTGGAGAAACAGCTTTTTTAAGGGCATCGACATCCATATTATAAGTGTCAGGGTCAATATCCACAAAAACAACTTTTAATTTTAAGAGAGCAATGACTTCAGCAGTCGCCACAAAAGTAAAAGGCACAGTTATGACCTCATCTCCTTCTTTTAATCCCAATGCCATCAAAGCTATTTGCAAAGCATCTGTTCCATTGGCACAGGGAATGACATTTATTACCTGTAAATATTCTTCCAAATTTGAAGTGAAAGATTTTACAGCAGGTCCATTTATAAATGCCCCACTAGCAATAACTTCTTTGATACCAGATTCTATTTCATCTTGTAGGGGTAGATATTGGCTTTTTAGATCTACCATTTGGATTTGTGGAGGTGTAGATATTTTCATTTATTGGTTAAATTAAGAATGATCGACAGTAAAATATAGGAAACAGAACAGATTGCAAAAGCCAAAACCCCAAATATGCTCAATATAATCGCGCAGTAAATAGTGAATAGGTAAACAACCTTATTGTCTTTCCATTTAAAACTTTTTGATTTGGCTGAAAACATTGGAATTTCAGACACTAATAAGAACGAAAAAATTCCTGTTATCGCATATAAAACGTAACTGTTTGAAATTGCATTTTCAAAAATACCAGCTTTTCCCAGTGGACCAGCAGTTAAGCCAAGGAAAAACATGGTACATGCTGGTGTTGCAAGCCCTAAAAAACCCTTTGTTTGTCTGGTGTCAATATTGAACTTTGCCAAACGCAATGCAGAAAAAGCGGTGATGAAAAAGCCTGGAAGTGCAAAAATGTAATTATTATTAAATGGCAAGCTTGTTGAATTAAAACTGAGATTTAACAATTCAAACATAATTACACCTGGAACAAAACCAAAAGTAATCATATCTGCAAGTGAATCAAGCTCCTTGCCCAACTCAGAAGATACATTTAATTTTCTCGCAACCAATCCGTCAAACATATCGAACCAACCCGCTGCAAAAACCATCCAGGGAACCCAATACCAGTTTCCTTTGAAAACAGCCACAACGGCAAAACAACCCAGTAATAGGTTGCAAAGTGTTAACATACTTGGTACATATAATCTCATAGTGATTATTCAAAAATTGCTGTCTTGATTTGGATAAATTAAGTGATAAAACCAATTTTAAAACCATCAAATTGTAATATAAGGTTTTGAAAATCAGTTTTTTGTGAAAATTATTTATGTATCTTAATTTAATCTTATCACTTGTGTTTAATCTGAAAAATCCAAACTCAAAACAAAAAAAACTGTTAATTGTTAGCTCTAAGAAAAAGACTTCAAAAAATAAAGTAATTTCACAAAACGAATGTTATTTTTCTCATAATTGTAATACCATTTATTAAGAATAATACAAAAGTATTGTTTTATCAAACGAATATCGTTATTACTTTGTAAAATAGAAGTCTTAGTTATTGTTATTGTTGAAATTTATTTAATAAAATGAACACTAACTACAGATTTTGAGTTTATATACCTAGATGAAGACTACACTTAGCTGTCCAATTAAAATTTTATGCAACGAGCAGGAAGCAATTTCTGACATTGTAGTAAATATATCAAATACTATTTCTGAAGTCAATGAAGCTGAATGGAATGGTTTTGTTTCTGATAACAAGGGGCTTTTATATACAGATTATCTGTATGCTGCTGAAATTTCTAACCCTCATATCAAATTCAAATATGCTTCTATATACTCGGCTAGTGAGTTGATTGGCGTGTGCTTGTTTCAAGTAATTGAGGTAACTCAGGGTTTGCGAATTAAAGAAGGTAAAAAAGAATCGTGGAAAGACTGGGTTAAAACCAATACCAAGAAATTTGTAAACAGTTTATCCGTTAAATTACTGTTAAATGGAAATGCTTTTATTACTGGTGATTTTGGATTCTGTATTAAAAAATCTACTGATAAGTCGATTTTCTTAAGTGGACTGCATCAAGCAATTAAAGAAATTGATAAGGAAGAAAATATCAATATCGTAATGATAAAGGATTTTCGACCTGAAGATATTTCTTGGGGACAAGAATTGACAAAATACTCCTTCAAAGAAGTAGGAGCACAACCCAATATGGAGTTTGATGTGAAATGGGATACTTTTGATGAATACTTGGCTGCCTTGTCTTCTAAATATCGTGTTAAGGTAAAAAGCAAACTTAAAAAGGGAAAGACGATTATTAAAAAAGAACTCTCTCTTGAAGAAATCGAAGATCAATACTTAC
>JAHDGP010000035.1:0-15326 GCA_020627525.1 Bacteroidota bacterium | reverse complement strand
TACAAAAGTATTTCTGACAAAGCTGAATTTAACCTTACATTTTTAACTGCGGAGTATTTCTTAGAATGCAAACGTCAATTAGGTGATAAATTTCACATAAAAGGATATTATTTGGACGATAAGTTAGTAGCTTTTATGTCTTATTTTATAGTTGATGGTAAAATGGAGAGCCACTTTGTTGGTTATGATGCGCAATACAATAACAAGTACGCTATATATCACAATCTATTGGCAGAGCATATATCTATAGCAATAGAGAAGAAACTATCATTTATCTCTTACGGTAGAACAGCCTTAGAAAGTAAAAGTAATTTTGGAGCAAAAGGAGTACACTTAAACAGTTTTGTTTATTCTAAAAATATGCTTTTGCAAACCCTTGCTCAACCACTTTTTAACAGCATGAAAACTGAATTCAAAGACAGGCATCCGTTCAAATAATGCGAGAATGATTGAATACGAGAATGAACTTTGTAGTTTGATGTTTAATTAGGTGATTAATACAAATTGGAATACCAGGAGTTGCAGCAATACTGCTTAAAGAAGTAAGTACAACATTGAAACTTTAGGAAGACATAAAGACAATAAATAAAATGTTTTTTTAATTCTTGCATTACAGCATTCTGGCATTCTCGCATTTTTTATTATAACATTTATCCATATCTTGTGGCGAATTATGCAAATTACAGTGACACTGGATTTTTGAAATGTCCCAATTGACAGAATTAACACAAGTAAATGAGTACCGAAATAATAGATAGATCCCTAGTTGAAATTCAATCTAAAGTTGATAAAGTCTTTCTCAACTTACATCAATTGACCTCAGATATCGGAAACCAATCTTTGTCTGATACGGTTGTGGAATTGAGAGAAAAACTAGGAGAGCCCTTTTTATTCGTAATTGCTGGTGAGGTAAAAGCTGGAAAAAGTAGCTTTATCAATGCTTTGCTGGATACAGGAAAAGAGATCTGTAAAGTTGCACCTGACCCGTGTACAGATATTATCCAACAAATTGTCTATGGTGATGAGGAGAAATTTGAAACAATCAATGACTATCTAAAAAAGATTTATTTGCCAGTTGAAATTCTTGAAAAAATTTCAATAGTTGACACACCAGGTACAAATACAATTATTGATCATCACCAAGAAATAACTGAGCGTTTTATTCCACACAGTGATTTGATCGTTTTTGTATTCGAAGCTAAAAACCCTTACCGACAATCTGCTTGGGAGTTTTTTGATTACATCAGTACAGAGTGGAGGAAAAAAGTGATTTTCATTTTACAACAAAAAGATTTAATGAAACCCGATGATTTGGCTACGAATATTGAAGGAGTACGAAATCAAGCCATTCAAAAAGGAATTGAAGATCCACAAGTTTTTGCTGTTTCAGCGATCCAAGAATTAGAAGATTTAAAAGACATTAGTGGATTTGATGTTTTGCGAGAATATATTGTCAAAAATATTACTGGTGTAAATGCGTATAAATTAAAAATGCAGAGCAATGTCAATACCGCCGAACAGGTAATGACCAATATCAATGAGGGTGTTTCAATAAGGAGAGAACAGTTAAATGCTGATGTTGAATTTAGATCAGAGGTGAGGGATGCAATGGAGCAGCAAGAGGCAAAATCTTATGAACGAGTAGATAAAATGGTTTTGAACTTGATTCAAGACTACGATAGAATTACAGGAAATGTGAGAGCGGAATTTGTGGAGGGCTTGAACTTTTTTAGTTTAGCGGGTAGGTCTTTGTCTTCTCTTTTTAGTTCGGATACCAAAAATGTAAAAGTGTGGTTGGCTGATTTGACCAAGCGTTTAGAGACTGAATTGCAAACCAATTTTCAGACGAAACTGGAAGATGGTATGAACGATATTTCAGATAGTATTAAGACGATGGTGAAAATGGTGGACCTAAAAATGAAGAGCAGTAAAACCATTTTAGAAACCAATCATGAAATATTTGGAGAGATAGCGGAGAAGCGTCAAGATGCGATAAAAGAGATTCAAAAGAATTACAGCTTGTTTGTTTCCAATACAGAAAATTTCATCGACGATGAAATTTTTCCTTCAGCCAAATCTTATGCGCCAGATGTTGCAGCAGGTGGAGGATTGGCAGTCATTGGAACCATTCTAGCTTTGTCGTCTCAAACGCTTGCAGTGGATATTACAGGAGGTATAATTGCAGGTATCGGATTTGTATTTGCGGGTATTACTTTATTTTTTAGAAAAAGAAAAGTGATCAAAGCTTTTGACGAAGAGATTGCCAAAGGAAGAAAAAATTTGGAGAGAGTTTTGGACGATCAAATAAAAGCTTATACAACTAAAATTAAAGAGCGTTTAGACCAAAACTTTGATCCTTTCGACATCCATGTCAAACAAGAAGAAAAAAGCCTTGCTGACTTGGAGTCAAAAATTACCAACATTGATGTTGACATTCGCAACTTAAAACAGACTTTAGTTTAAGTCTAATATTTACTAATTCTGGCAAAACTTTCTATTGCCCACAAAACAAGAAAGAATGAAAGTACTAATCATTGGAGGAAAAGGGACTATTGGGAGCAGAGTAACGGAATATTTTGCGGCAAACAATGAAGTTGTCATTGGTGGTAGAAACAGTGGCGATGTTCAAATAGACATTGCAGATAGTAAATCTATTCAATCAGCTTTTGAAAAAATAGGAACAGTCGATGCTATTATTTGTGCAGCAGGAGAAGCGAAATGGGCGAACTTTGATGATTTGACAGAAGAAGATTATTACATTGGTTTGAAAAGTAAATTGATGGGACAAGTCAACCTGGTTCGCATAGGACGAAAGTTTTTGAGTCCTCAAGGTTCTATTACTTTATCAACTGGTATTTTGGCAGATGATCCTGTTGTAAAAACTACCAGTGCGGCAATGGTAAACGGTGGAATTCACAGTTTTGTTCAAGCAGTTGCATTAGAAATTGAAAACGGTATAAGAGTAAATGTGGTTTCATTAGGTGTCGTTGAAGATGCTTATGAAAAATACAAAGACTACTTTCCAGGGCACAATCCTATTCCAACTCCAAAGGTTATAAATGCTTATGCCAAAGCCGTACAAGGAAAAATGAATGGACAGATTATTAGGATGTATGATTAAAAAGCCTTCATTATAGTGAAAATATTAGCTGATAATTACAAAAGTTTTCATCATAATGAAAACTTTTGTAATTTTAGTGAAAATATTTCATTATGAAATCTTTGTATATTCGAGAAAAGTATCTAAAAAGGATAAAACCATTTATAGGTAAAAACATTATTAAAGTTCTTACTGGGCAAAGGCGTGTTGGTAAAACTGTGCTTCTCAAGCAAATTATTGATTTGGTTAAACAAGAGGATTGTAATGCCTCAATAATATACATCAATAAAGAGCATAATGACTTTAAACATCTAAAATCTGACGAAGATTTATTTAAATATGTTAAGTCGCAATTGTCTAGCACAGAGAAAAACTATGTTTTTATAGATGAGGTACAGGAGGTTGAAAATTTTGAAATTGCATTAAGGCAATTGTTTGTAGAAGATATTGATCTGTATTGCACAGGAAGTAATGCTAAAATGTTATCTGGTGATTTGGCTACTCACCTTTCAGGTCGCTATATTGAGTTTCATATAAATAGTCTATCTTATATTGAATTTTTACAAATTCATAAATTGGAAAACAATAATGATACATTAAACAAATATATTCGTTATGGTGGTTTGCCATATTTAATTCATTTACCTTTTGATGATGAAATTGTTTATGGATATTTAAAAAGCATTTACAACACAATTATTCTTAAAGATATTGTTTCAAGGTATAATATTAGAGACATAGATTTTTTAGAGCGATTGATAGAATACTTATCAGACAATTTAGGAAGTTATGTCTCATCAAAAAAAATCAGTGATTTTTTAAAAGCACAAAGAGTGAGCTTGTCAATAAACACTGTTATGAATTATTTAAAATACCTTTCTAATTCATTTTTTATAAATAAAGTGCAACGATTGGATATAATTGGCAAAAAACGATTTGAGATAAATGACAAATACTTTTTTTCTGATTTGGGCTTAAAGCATTCTATTATTCCATTTACAGGCAATCATATTGGAAATATTTTTGAAAACTTGGTTTATAATAAATTAGTTTATGATGACTATAAAATTTTTATAGGGAAACATCAAGAGAGAGAAATTGACTTTGTAGCTCAAAAAGGAAAAATAACAAAATATATTCAAGTTGCTTATCAAATGCCAGATGAAAAAGTAAGAGAAAGAGAGTTTGGAAACCTGCTCAAAATTGAAGATAATTATGAAAAAATTGTAGTCTCATCTGATGAATTTGCGGACGATTATAAAGGAGTAAAGCATATACACATTAGAAAATTTCTTGAAAGCGAAGATTAAAATCTTTACTCTAACTATTAAATTAAAAATAAATATTAATCCAGTGTCTTTATACTAACTATAAAGACACTGGTCTTTTTTTTGAAATAATGAACTTATATTGAATTAATGTTGTATATTTAAATATGAGTTGGTTCTTTAATTCAATAAATAGAGGAATGTGGAGAATTCTTCAACGTGCTAGATTTATTAGCATGATGAAGTTTGTGACACGTCTAGCAATTGAATTTATTGATGAAGGAGCGAAACTATTTCGAAAATATAGGAAAATAGAACATTTTATTAATAAAATGATTCGGCAGTTCTATTACTCACCACCATTGAAAATTTTACCAGTATAATTAAGGAATTTTTAAGCTAGGCTATCGTGTTATTTGCATTATTTGTGAATAATGGCTCTATCAATATTTGAATTTGATGGAAATAGGATAATTATTAATTTTTTAAACTTTAAATAAAATATAATGAGTAATGAAAAAGAAAAAAATCACAATGCTGATTTTAACAATGACAATAAAGGAACTTCAGGTGAAAATGAGACTTTTAAAAAGAGAAGGGAAAATGAGGAGAAAATGAAAGACCCAAATTATATAAAGCAGCAGCAAGAAGATGGCAAAATCGAATCACCCAAGAAAAAGTGATTGATACTAAATCGAGCCCAGCAACGAAGTTGCTGGGCTTTTTTTTCGCCTCAATTCCAACCTTACATATATCGTTACGTCATTATTTGTAATTGCATAAATGATATTATGATACTTTGATGATAACAAATATTATATTAATGAGCATATTTGTGCTTTTGTATAAATTACTAATGTTTAAACTGTACTCGATATGTTATGAAATATTTGACCCTAATTTTATTCTTTACACTCTCCACTAGTTATTGCTTTGCCCAACAAGCCATAAGCGGCATTATTTTGGATAATGAAACACAACTGCCTTTATCCTATGCACACATAGTTGTTAAGGGCAAAAACAAGGGCGCGATTAGTAATGAAGATGGTGCGTTTAATATCTTATGCTCCACAAATGATACCCTGATAATTTCCTTTTTGTCCTATAAGACCCAAGAAATTCCTAGTTCTTATTTTCTAAAACAGGAAAAGATTTATTTGCAACCAGTTTCCAACGACTTGAAAACAGTTGAAATACTTGGAGATACAGATTTTCTAATTGAGCTATTAATGAAAGCCAAAAGAAAAATGTTGGCTTCAATGAATTATAAAAGTAAGACCTATTTTTCATTGGAAACGAATATTGATAATACACCTACAGAATTGTTAGAATGCTATTACAATGCTGAAATTCGTCCAACTGGTTTCGGTGATTTGAAATTGAAAAATGGTAGGATAGGTATTTGTCCTTTTGGGGATATGAATTTTGTGAGTTTGAGTACCACTAATGTAGTCTCTGACTATAACTTTTTGCAAAGAGGGGAGAACCGATTACCCAAAAATCCATTGCATTTTAACAAAAGTAATATTAAATCTAAGTTTGATCATCATATTTCATCTTTGAGAGGTGATGTTTATACAATTGAATTTACACCTAAGGATAAATTTGCTGATTTGTTTAGTGCTTCCATTCAAATAGATGAGCGAGAAGAGCGCATTTTGTCTATAAAAGTGTTTGGAGCAGATATTAAAAAACATCCCTTGAGCCCAATTAATAATTTTGATTTTTTGGTAGATTTAAATTTTGAAATTTCTTATTCATTTGAAAATTCTCAAAGAAATATTTTAGAAAAGTTGGAATTTAAGTATGATTATAACTATGGAAAAAATATTCAAAACACTACAAAAGACTATCCTGTAGAGACAAGTGGTGTATTTCTGTTTTACGATACTTTTGAACTGTTTCAATTGCCTTATTATTCTTCATCGGATAATATTATAAACGATTATGCTAAAATTGTTACAAGACCATACAATGATTTTTTTTGGAATAATAATGTTGCAGTTTTACCAAACAAAAGACAATTAAACAGCAAAAAGTTTTTTAAGAAAAATGGAATTTTAATCAATTTTAATGAATTAGAATACCAAAATGAGTTATTTGAAAATAGAGTATTACCCTGGTCAACAAATAGAATATTATTAGAAGATTTAAATACGGAAGACGATTATTATGTTGATACAGATTTATTAATTTACCATGATCCATATGTTACAAATGAATTTTATAATTTTTCGACTCAAATTTATTTGGATAGAAATGAATCTAATGGCATTGTTGAGTACCTTGCTGAAAGTCAAATTAATTTGGGGGAAAGTTTTTATTATTTAGATGAAACCTGGGCAACGGAGTGTTTTTTAAATATATATTTCGATTTGGTTGAAATTGCAAAGAGAAAACTGTTGCAAGTATTGCATTCACAAGAATGGTCCAGAGAACAAGTTGATTCTATTTTTAATGATACTAAAGAAAGTTTGAAAAAGGATTTAAAAATGTATCTCAGAAAAGTAAATAGAGGAAAAAATGAAGATGCCCTTGTAAAGTATATTGAGAAAGTAAAGGAGGCTCTACAAGTAGATAACTATAGATTATTAAAAGAAAAAGATTACAACCCTCAAAACGATGATGCTCTGTTGAAACTGTACAATTATGCAGGTTCATTAATGGGTATGGAAAAATATTCTGATGCCATTGAAGTTTACAAAGAGGGAATTAAGCTTGGCGATAAAGATCCGTCTTTGTATTACAATATCGGAATTGCTTATTTAAAATTGGAGGATTATTACCTTGCCTGTAGATTTTTTAATAAATACAAGGAGCTCGGAAAAGAAATAGATGCTGAATTGCTGGAGATGTGTAAGTGAAAAAAACGATCTCGACTTGTCGAGATCGTTTTTTTTATTATTTTTTCACAACTCACGCTCACTGAGGCTCTCGAAGTGAGGTTCTCGAAGTAAGCACTCATAACTCAAGTAAAGTATCTAAAATCGTGATTTTTCTTAATGTTCAAAAGTGAATGATACATCAAATTAATGACATGTTCCAAATCGTCTTTGTGCACCATTTCTACCGTTGTATGCATGTAACGCAATGGTAAAGAAATCAACGCTGAAACAACACCCGAATTAGAAAAAGCAAATGCATCCGTATCTGTTCCAGTATACCTAGACAAAGCTTCTGGCTGATAAGGGATTTTGTTTTTCTCTGCTGTCGTTGTTATCAATTCCAGCAATTTGTTATGCACCGCAGGTGCATAGCTCAATATCGGACCAGAACCACATTTAAATTCACCATGATTTTCTTTTTTAATCATTGGAGTGGTCGTATCGTGTCCTACATCAGTTACAATTGCAATATCGGGTTTGATGTTGTTGGTAACCATTGAAGCACCCCGCAGTCCAACTTCTTCCATTACACTGTTCACGATGTACAAACCAAATGGCAACTTCTTTTTATTTTCTTTTAACAATCTTGCAACTTGTGCAATCATAAAACCACCTGCACGATTGTCCATTGCTCTACCAACATAGTAGCGATTATTAAGTTCCATAAAAGGATCTTCATAAATAACGATACAACCAATTTGCACGCCTAATGCTTCAACCTCTTCTTTGGTAGTACATCCTACATCAATAAAAATATTATTTGTATTTGGCGTTTCTTCTTTTGCTCTGCTGCGAAGATGAATTGCTGGCCACCCAAACAATCCTTTAACAATTCCCTTTTTTGTATGAATGTTTACACGCTTAGAAGGAGCAATAATATGATCAGTTCCTCCATTTCTAATAACGTATATTAATCCGTCATCAGTTATTCTTTTTACCATCCAGGTAATCTCGTCTGCATGCGCCTCAATAACAACTTTATATTCAGCTTCCGGATTTACAATTCCAAAGACAGATCCATAATTGTCAACTTGGTATTCGTCAATATAAGGTTTTAAGTATTTTAGCCATAGTTTTTGACCTTCCCATTCTCGGCTTGTAGGTGAAGGGTTGTTGATATATTCTTCAAAAAAGCTCATAGCTTTTTTATCCATTATATCACTAGCTTTTTTAGTTTTTGCCATAATTTTCTCTTTAGCTGCTTATGTACAGCAAATATTAATCCACATTTCCGATGCAAAGAAATAAAACTTTTTAAGAAAATCACACCAAATTGGCTTTATTCCTTGATCTAAAAGGAAAAAAAATAAAAATGCCCACTGAATGAATTATTTAACATTAAATTCATTTAGTGGGCATTTAGAAGAATGTGAACTGTTATAAGACCACTTTTAACTTTTCAGCCATTTTATTTGAAAACTCAGTTTCACCGGCACGATTGGCAGCATCTATAATCACACCAATCACCTGTTTGTACTGCTCACTCGCACCCTTAAAAGCCTTTTTGTGCGCTGAACTATTCATATTTTCATAATAATCTACCTCTTGAACCAAATTGTTGACTATTATCTCAGCCACTTCGTTGGCTTTTTCATTTGCTCCCGCCTGATAATAAATCAAAGGCATTCTGTAGGTAAACAAATTAAATGGATTATTGTGATTTGGTATACCACTAATGCATTTATCCATAACTTCTATGGCCTTGTCTTTTTTACCTTCTTCTAAATAAGATTCAGCTAAATGCATATAATTACTTCTAAAGTTTGAAGCCATTCTGGTTATATCTGTATTGAGATAAACACCCTCTTTATCCATATTTCCAAACTTAAATTTCTCCATTAAGTTTTTACCCATAATATTGGTATTAACTCTTCCAAAGAATGGAGAATTTCTGTTTTTGGCTTTGTTCTCAATGGGTACCAAACGATAAGCTAAACCTTCCAACTGGAAGTATTTTTGAAGACCCATATAACTTCTATCATCAACAGATACAGCAAAATAAATTGGTCGTTCCCAGTTATTAGCTGCAATGATGTCCAAAATCATCAAATCGTTTTTCAACAATGTACGCTTTGGCATGGTCCATTCCATTTTGTCAACAACTAAGTCGGCA
Source organism: Bacteroidota bacterium (assembly GCA_020627525.1). Classification (GTDB taxonomy): domain Bacteria; phylum Bacteroidota; class Bacteroidia; order Chitinophagales; family UBA2359; genus JAHDGP01. The sequence goes on along the minus strand of JAHDGP010000035.1, from coordinate 5,960 downwards.
TCTTCTGGAGCCACTGTTCCATTTGCCAATACTTTTTGTTTGTCAACGGGAAGGCTGAATGTTTTCGTTGGGAAATAACTCATTTTGTCATTGCCTGAAACGGTTGTTCTCTGATTTTTATCATCCCCAATAAATTTCATAATATTTTGAAGACTGATGTGTTTGCCAGCAGGTGCTATTTGTGTATTTTCATTAAATACAACCATATCCCTATTCGAACCATAAATAGCTTCTTTGGTCAAAGTCATCGGTACTGGGTCAGCATCATTAACTTTATTTCTCTTTTGGTTAATATACCAGTCTACACCCAATAAACTGAGATTCACAACGTGTACATCTGTCCGCACATTTTCTACCTCTTGGGCATACCAGAGCGGATAGGTATCGTTATCTCCCTGGGTAAAAATAATGGCGTTTTCGGCACAAGAGTTCAAGTAGTTTGATGCAAATGCCAATGCGGTATACCTGTCAGATCTATCATGTTCATGCCAACCTTTGGCACCCATCAAAATAGGGACTATTAAACAGAGGACAAATGAGGCACCTACTCCTGGAGTATCTTTCAAAAATTTGGAGATAAAACTATACAGTGCAATCATACCTAAGCCCACCCAGACGGAAAATGCCCAAAACGATGCTGCAAAAATATAATCTCTTTCACGAGGTTCAATAGGTGGCGAATTTCCATAAACAGTTAAGGCAACACCAGTCATTAAGAATAGCATCATCATAATGAAAAACCTCCGTTTATCATTCATAAATTGAAACACCAACCCCAACAAACCAAGTAAAAAGGGTAAATAGTAAAATGTATTTCTATATGGATGATTGGCAAAATGATCGGGTAAATTAGCTTGGTCAGGAGCTCTTGGATTTTCCAAAAAGGAAGGAGCTCCACTAATCCAGTTACCAAATTTCATATCAACCGTTCCTTGTTGATCGGTCTGTCTTCCAACAAAATTCCACATAAAGTATCGAATGTACATATGATTGATCTGATACATTATAAAGAACTTAATATTATCTACACCTGACGGTTTTTGACCTTTTCGAAGTCCCAACCAACGCTCATACAAACTCGCATGATCACTGGAGTGAATCCGAGGAAACAATTTTGATTTCGATCCTTTGTATTCGTAATCGAATTTTTTTCCGACAATATCATATTTCCCTTTTGTTGGATTTTTTTGGTATCTGTATCCAGTGTAGTTTACACCTGTTGGTTTATCTGTGTAATAATATCCTGTAGCCAATGGTCTTGAGCCATATTGCTCTCTATTTAGATAAGAGGCCAAACTTACCAAGTCTCTTGGGCTATTCATATCAATACTCGTTCCCGCATTAGAACGTATTGGAACAGTAGCAATGGTTGAAAATCCAACCAATAAGAAAATAAAAGCAAGGATTAAATTAAAGACAACAGGTCTATTCGATTTTTTAGTGAAGAACAATCCTCCAGCAATTAATGCTAATAAGACCAATATAGAAAAGATTAAACCACTATTGAAAGGAAGACCAAAACTGTTGACCATAGCAATCTCTATTTTTGCCATTGTTCCTACAATACCAGTAATGACCACATTTAAAATGAACAACAAAAAAACCAATGATAAAATCAAGGTTATGATGATTCCACTTAACTTGGGTGGATCGTATCTTTTAAAATAATATGTCAATCCAATAGCAGGAATAGTCAACATATTCAACCAATGGACGAATATAGAACATCCCATCAAAAAGGCAATGAACAGCAACCACCGATCGGCATAGGGTTCATTGGCTATCGTTTCCCATTTACATATAGACCAGAATACGACCGCTGTAAAGAGCAGGGATAATGAATATACCTCTGCCTCAACTGCCGAAAACCAAACTGTATCTAGGAAAGTACCTGTGAGTCCAGCAATGACACCAGCTCCAATCATTAAGAAAGTTCCTGTTTTTGTATAATTTACATCGTTTCGGTACAGAATCTTGCGAGCCATGTAGGTCGTTATCCAAAATAAGAACATCATGGCAAGACCAGAAGAAAGCGCCGACATAAAGTTGACAGATACAGATATATATTCTGGTTTGTTTAAAAAATCAGGTAACAAAGTGAACATTCTGCCTATCATCAAAAACAAGGGCGCGCCAGGAGGGTGGACCACTTGCATTTTTTGAGCCGAAGAAATAAACTCCCCACAATCCCAAAAACTGGCAGAGGATTCCATAGTTAATGCATAGACTATCGTTGCGAAGATGCCTATTAAAATACCAACTATATTATTCAGTTTTTTAAACTGTTCCATATCTTTTGTTTAATCCAACACAAATTTAAAAAAATTAGAGTATGATTTGAAAAGAGTTTGAAAATCAATCTCTATCAGCCGTCAAATATCTAATATAATTTTTGTTTAACTCGAAAAACCATCAAATTGATACAATTTTTATGCATTTTTCTTAAATATAGTATTGATGTGCAGGCTTTTGAATAAAAAAGCCGCACTTTTGAATAATAAAAGTGCGACCCAATAGGGAATTTCTGGATGGAAATATTAAAAGTGATAAGACCAATTTAAAAACCACCAACTCATACTTCAAGGAACCGATAGTTAATATTTTGCAAAAAATATTTATAATGCATGTTTGATCTTATCACTTACTATCTTTTTTATAAAATGATATTTGAGGATGTTGCTTTTTGCATCATTGTGGTGGCAAATTCCGTTTCACCTGCTCTTCTAGCTGTATCAATAATGGCCTTAACAATTTGTTTATTGTGTTCTCTACTTTGCAAATATTTTCTTTTGAAAGCTGCACTTTGGACATTTTCATAATAATCAATTTCATCTAGTAATCTGTTAATAATCACCTCTGCAATCTCATTGCCCTTTTCATTTGCTTTTGATTGATAATAAACCAATGGCAACCTAAATGAAAATGCATTATATGGATTATTATGGTCAGGCATTTCTTCAATGCATTTATCTATAACCGCAATTGCTTTTGTTGGTTTGCCCTCTTCAATAAGCGAATCCGCAAGATGCATGTAACTACTGCGTAAATTGTTTGCCATTCTTTTTACATCATTACTCAGATACAAACCTTCTTTACGCATATTTCCAAATTTGAATTTATTCATCAAATTTGCATACATAATATTGGTGTTTGTACGCCCATCATAGGGTGAAAACCTATTTTTCTTCTTGCTTTTTATAGGAACCAATCTATACGTCAGACCTTCTATTTGAAAATAATCTTGCAAACCCATATAAGCATCATCACTGACCGAAACGGCAAAATAAATCGGACGCTCCCAATTGTTTGTTGCAATTATATCTAAAATCATCAATTCGTCTTTTACCAATTTATCTTTTGGCAATTCCCATTCAATTTTGTCAACAATAAGCGGAGCGTCTTCTGGAGCAACGGTATCATTTTCCAATACCTTCGCCTTATCAACAGGAAGGCTTACTTTTTTTGTAGGGATAAATGATAATTTCTCCGAACCATTATTGTAACTGAGTCTGTTTTTATCATCTCCAATAAATTTCATCATACTTTGCAAATTGATGAACTTGTTCTCGGGAGCTATTTTCTTATTCTCATAATACAAAACCATATCTCTGTTGGAGCCATTGATGGCTTCTCTGCTTAACGACATTGGTACAGGATCTGCTTCCAATACTTTGTTTCTTTTTTGATTAATGTACCAATCTGCCTGCAACAGACTGAGGTTGACAACTTGTACATCTGGTCTGATATTTTCAACCTGTTGTGCATACCATAAAGGATAGGTATCATTGTCTCCTTGCGTAAATAGAATAGCATTGGGTGCACAAGAATTTAAATAATTAGCAGCCAAATCCCTAGCAAAATACCTTTCTGAACGATCGTGTTCGTCCCAACCTGTAACTCCCATTAAAACTGGAATTATCATTGATAACATAAATGCAAACCCCAATCCAGCTTTATTACTCAATGTTTTTGAAATAAATTTGTACAGCGCAATCATTCCAATACCAATCCATATTGAAAAGGTCCAAAACGAAGCAGCAAAAATATAATCTCTTTCTCTTGGTTCAATCGGTGGGGAATTTCCGTAAATCGTTAAGGCTACTCCCGTCATTAAGAAAAGCATTAAGACGGCTAAAAAGTTTTGTTTGTTTTCTTTAAAATGAAATACCATTCCAACCAATCCTAGCAATAAAGGGAGATAATAAAATGTATTTCTGTAAGGATGGTTTTTATCTTTTTCTGGTAAATTTATTTGTTCGGGAGCTCTTGGATTTTCTAAAAATGAAACACCACTGATCCAATTTCCATTCAATGCATTTACCGTGCCTTGCTCGTCAGATTGTCTTCCGACAAAATTCCACATAAAATATCTGATATACATGTGATTGAGCTGATATATAAAGAAGAACTTGATGTTGTCTAATCCACTAGGTTTTTCCCCTTTCTTTAAGCCAAGCCAGCTTTCGTATAACCTTGAATGGTCGTCTGAATGTATACGAGGGAATAGTTTCTTTTTTGCGTTTTTATATTTTGGATCGTAAGTATTTCCGATTACTTCGTAATTACCTTTCTTTTCATTCTTCTTATATCTAAATCCAGTTTTTTCATATCCAGTTAACTTGTCGGAATAGTAATAGCCAGTTGCAAGAGGGCGTTGACCATATTGTTCACGATTGAGATATGATGCGAGTGTTACTAAATCACCTGGACCATTCATGTCAATATTTATCTCAGCGTTGGAACGAATTGGGACAGTTGTAATAGTAGAAAAGCCGATCAATATAAACGAAAAAGCCATTAGAGAATTAAACAGTATTGGACGATGTGTTTTTTTTGCAAAATACAAACAAGCGGTCAATGTTGATAAAAATATAATTAATGATAAATACAAACCACTATTAAACGGAAGTCCAAAACTATTTACTAAAAATACTTCTACTTTTGCCATTGTCCCAACAATGCCTGTAATGACAAACTCCATTAAGAATAGTAAAATAAGGACGGATGTTATTAGTGTTGCAATAATACCTTTGAAAGAAGGTGGAGTATAGCGCTTAAAATAATATATCAATGCAATTGCAGGAATACTCAACATATTTAACCAGTGAACAAAAATAGAACAGCCCATTATAAATGCAATTAATACCAGCCATCTGTCTGCAAAAGGTTCGTCAGCTTTGCGCTCCCAAACACAAGTTAACCAAAACACTACTGAGGTGAACAGGAGAGACATAGAATAAACTTCGCCTTCTACAGCCGAAAACCAAACAGTATCTAAAAATGTTCCTGTCAAAGCTGCAATTATACCTGCGCCTATTATTAGTAAAATATTGTTTTGTGAAATGCTGTTTTGATCTTTTAGAACCAATTTTTGACTGATGTGCGTAGTGATCCAAAACAAAAACATCATCGCTAAGCCAGAAGATAGGGCAGACATAAAGTTAATAGAATAAGCAACCCATTCAGGTTTGTTTAATAGTTCAGCTGGCAAGGTGAACATTCTTCCAATCATTAAAAATAAGGGACCTCCTGGTGGATGAACTACTTGCAGTTTTTGCGACGAAGCTATAAATTCACCGCAGTCCCATAAACTTACAGTGGCTTCCATAGTCATAGCATAAACCAATGTTGCTAAGAAACCAATCAAGAAACCCATCCATTTGTTAAGTTTTTTAAGCTTTTCCATTTCTCCTATTTTTGTAAAATGATCTATTTCCAAATATGAAATTTTGCTACGGCATTGCAAGAAATAGTTCAATTTTACATATACTTTTAATAAGAATTTAAAGCTCCTTAACTGGAATTAACAAAAATTGAAAAGCGAAAAGATTCAGGTATAAATATTGGGAATTACAAATAAAATTTGAATCTTAATAAATATTTTATAATTATTAACTTTTTTTACACCTACGAGGTTTTACACCTACGAGGTTTGACATCTATGGGGTGGTGAAACTTAC
>JAHDGP010000434.1 GCA_020627525.1 Bacteroidota bacterium | reverse complement strand
TTATGTAGTATCTGTATTACTTTAATTGGACAGCAAACTGCTTTTTTTGAAATACCGCTTTATTTTGTTGACTCACTAGGGAATAAAGATACTTTAATAGTGGGTTATGATCGCAGGGTCTCAATAAATGAGTATAATGAAGATTTTGGCGAAGTAGCAATAAATGAGCCTTTTGATAGTGTTTTTGAAGTAAGGGCATTTAGTTCTGATTATCTATCATTAGGTCCTACTCCAAATAAATATTATTCCAAAAAAATAATTACTCGACCTGAAGTATTAGTCAATGAGCAAGGAGATTCTTGTTATTCTACCCAAGGATCGATAATCGTATTTAATGCAAAATATTTACCAGTAAAAATGTATTATGATCGAGACATTATCAATGAACTTTGCTCTCCAGAAGCAACTGTTTTGTGGCAAACCTTTGAAAAGTTTTTATTAGGTTTTGAAAAAGCATTTTTACCAGAAACAGATTATCAGTGTGTTTTTTCCAGTGATACTTTAGTTTTGGACCCCAGAGTTATGGAAGAGCGGAATGAGGAATTAATGATTTTTGCTTTGCTGGATGAAATAAATATTGAAGGAGGAGCAATTATTGAAGCACAAGGTTATCAACTTTCTTTTGGTGCCTATTCAGCTATATACACGATTTCACCAGCATATCCCGATGGATATGTTTGGGAGCCATGCGATTCAGTAGATTATGTTGGATTGAAGGAGTGGGAAGATTTCTCATCAACAAAAGATTACTATTTATATCCCAATCCTTCCAATGACTTGGTTTATTTAAAAAATCCCACAAACAGTTCTGTTTATTTTCAATTGTATGATTATTCAGGTAAGTTAATAATTGATAAAGCGCAAATGGAACAAGGCTTGCAACTGGGCCATCTTCCAAGTGGCTTGTATGTATACAGAATTTTAGATAAAAACCAGAATGTTTTGACTGGGGGAAAGCTTCAAAAGTGGTAGCGTGAGAATTTGCAAAATACATCACACAATCATCTGTATTTTAAATAAATACTGGATGATTGTGTGCTTTTGCAATAAAGCCTCTGTCCAACGTTTGTTCAAAAGTGTGTCAATTATTTCTGAGCTTGCTTTTAAATCCAATATTCCTCCGTTATTCCAAGAAAAATAGGTTGAAAATTTGTATAATAGTGGTTTAATTCATATTCATTTGTTTGTTTAAGCAAAGTGTTTTTTGCCAGTTCTAGGCAAAGGTTCTAGACTAAAGCCTTAGCTATAGGAAAGGTTTTTTAACGCTGAACAGGTGAAAAAGACGATGTTTATACAAACAAATGTGTATGATTTGAACCACAAAAAGCTGACGATTTGAGAAAATCCCTAAATCACGACTAAAACCTATGAAAATGAAAAGAATTTACTTGTTTTTTCTGCTATTCCTATGCATTTCAGCGAATAGTAAATTGTTCTCCCAAAGCAATATCAGTTCGTCTGAGATAAAATCTATTTTGGAGGATGTCATTCTTCCATCTCACGAAATAGAAGGCGAAAGAGTGCATCATTGTTCTCACTTACCAGAAGGGGCTGAGTTTTTAGATGCTAAAATTGTCGACAATAATTTACAGGTTTATTTTTCGTTTGAAATAGAGCCTGATGCATTTGTTTATGATGGAATTTTAGAACAATTATTACCAGCTCTTGGAGAGTACAACTTAAATGAATTACAGGTTTTTCAAACAAAACAAAACGGTGAAAGTATTCGATTGAAAGAGCTTTTTCCTAAAATGGATGTACCTGAATATATCCAAGAAAACAATACCGAACCAGGGAGTGATCAAAAAGGTACTAGTAATGCTGAAAAGTGGGGAAACCCACATACTGGTCAACCTGCTGGGGGCGGATCGTTAAGTGGAAAAACCGTTTGGTTAAGCCCTGGGCACGGATGGTTGTGGAACAACGGTTCCAATGCTTGGTTGACACAAAGAGGGAACACAAATGGAATGGTTGAAGATTTTGGTTCTATCGAAAATGTAAATCAACAATTGCAACAGTATCTTATAAATGCAGGAGCAAATGTGTGGAGTGTGAGAGAGCGAGATATGAACAACAACGAAGTAATTGTGGACAATGATGATGGAGCGCCTACTTATGTTGAAACAGGTACTTGGTCAACAAGCAGTAGTACAGGGTATAATGGCAGTACTTATAACTTTGTATTTGGTTCTGCTACAACGACCGCAACAGCTATATATACACCCAATATTCCAAAAGAAGGTTGGTATTGGATTTCTGTTCAATATAGAAATGGAACCAATCGAGCGGTAGATACGCAGTATGAAGTCAATCACGCGGGTGGCTCTACAATCGTCCATGTCAACCAAGAAGTACATGGTTTAACTTGGGTTTACTTAGGTCAATTTTATTTTGATCAAGGAACCGCAGGAAATGTAACCTTACTGAATCAAACAACAGATGCCTCACCAGCTTCTCAAGCCATCATAGCTGATGCGGTAAGATTTGGAGGTGGAAAAGGAAATTTAAATGACTGTGCTTATCCTAGCTCGCCTGTCAGTAACAAAGATCGTTATGATGAGTGTGCTAGACAATATGCAAGGTTCCAGGGATATCCAAACTGTGAAAATGATCCGACTACCAGACCGAGGTATGCGGAGTGGGAGTTGGCGAAAGGAACCAGTACGGAACAAAACAATGCCATATACTTATCATTGCATTCCAATGCTTTTAATGGCAGTGCAAGAGGAACAGTAACCTATATGTACAATGGAGCTGTTAGTCCTATTCTTCCCAATACACAATTATTGAGAGATTTGGTACATCAAGAATTGGCGGGAGACATTCTTGCAGATTGGGACCCATCTTGGAATGATAGAGGTACAAATTCAGCAAATTTTGCTGAAGTAAGAGAGCTTTCGACAATGCCTGGCTGTTTGGTCGAACTGGCATTTCACGATAATGCTACAGATGCAAATGCAATGAAAACGCCTTATTTTAGAAATTTATCGGCGAGAGCAATGTATAAAGGTATTGTAAACTTTTTTAATCAAACAACAGGCAGTCCTACGACTATTTCTCCAGAGCCCCCAACACATATGATGGCATTCAATGACGGTTCGGGAC